>DATMVI010000269.1:0-4502 GCA_035563275.1 Pyrinomonadaceae bacterium | reverse complement strand
GCGGCCGCCGCCGCGCTCACGGACGGGCGCAGGATGCCGCGCGCCGACGTGGTCGCCTTGCAGGAGGCCGACCGCGCGACGCTGCGGGCCGGAGGCCGCCACGTCGCGCGCGAGTTGGCCGAAGCCGCGGGGATGTCCTTCGTCCGCGCGGCCATGGCGACGCCGCGCGACGAGGAGCCGAAGAAGAAGCAGTGGTATCTCGACTTCGAGGAGCAGATCAGGCGGGGCGAGGAGGGCGACACCGGCGTCGCGCTGCTCGCCCGCGTGCCCCTCGCGGACGCGGAGCGCGTCGAGCTGCCGTGGACGGAGTGCGCGTGGCGGCCGAGGCTGGCGCTCTCGGCCGAGGCGCGTCTGGGGGGCGCGCGGCTGCGCGTCTTCAACGTCCACATCGACCCGCACGCGAACCTCGAAGAGCAACTCGCGCAGCACCGCGCCGTGCTCGACCGCGCCGACGAGTGGCGGGGCCCCTGCGCCGTGCTCGGCGACTTCAACACGCTCTCGCGCCGCTCGTGCGACGCCGCCCGCGACTACCTCGAATCGCGCGGCTACCGGACGCCTCTGCCTACGGGGACGGGCACTTGGCGCGCGGGCCCCCTGCGGCTCCACGCCGACTGGATTTTCACGCGCGGCCTGCGCGTCGAGCGCTGGGGCGTCGCGCGCGGGCTCGGCGTGTCGGATCACTGGCCGGTCTGGGCCGAGGTCGCGGCCGAAGGAGACTGAAGTGGGCGACGGGCCTGAGATCATCAGGAGCCGCAGGAACCCCCTCGCCCAGCGCGCGCGGGCCGTGCGCGAGGGGCGCGAGAAGGGCTCCGTCTTCGTCGAGGGCGTGCGGCTCTGCGAGGAGGCGGCGCGCGCCTCGCTCGACTTCGAGGCCGTCCTTCACACGCCCGCCCTCGCGCGCGACGAGCGCGGGGCGCGGCTGCTCGCAGACCTGCGGGGCCGCGCGGCCCGCCTCTTCGCGGCCGACGAAGCCGTCCTCGATTTCGTCGCGGACACGAAGACGGCGCAGGGCGTCGTCGCCGTCGCGCGCCGGCCGCGCATCGGCCCGGAAGTCGTCGAGCGGCGCGGCGCGACGCCGCTCGTCGTCGTCATGCACCGCGTCAACAACCCCTCGAACGCCGGGGCGATGCTGCGCGTCGCGGAGGCCGCGGGGGCCACGGCCGCCGTCTCGACCGCCGGCTCGACCGACCTCTTCTCCCCCAAAGCGTTGCGCGGCGCGATGGGTTCGGCCTTCCGCCTGCCGCTGTGGACGGGTGCGCCGCTCGCGGAGGTTCTGGAGTGGTGCGCCGCGCGCGGCGTGCGCGCCGTCGCCGCCGCCGCCTCGGCCGCGCGGGCTCACACCGAACTCGACTGGGCGGGGCCGCGCGCCGTCTTGATGGGGCCGGAGGCCGGCGGCCTCTCGGAAACGGAGGCCGCGGCGGCCGGCGAGCGCGTCCGCATCCCGATGCGCGCGCCCGTCGAGAGCCTTAACGTCGCCGTCGCCCTCGGCGTCATTCTCTACGAGGCGGCGCGGCAAAGAAATTTCTTTTAGGGCGCGCGTCTCGCCGGAACGAAGAATGAAGAGACGGAGAGCGGGGCCTCCTTAATTCTTCATTTTTAATTCTTAATCCTTCACCGAACCCACCCGCCTGCATCCTGCTTCTCTCGGACGCCCTGTTTCGGCTAGAATGCCTTCAGTAAATTCAAGCACACGGTTCCCCTTTCCCCTGTTCCGATGCTTCCGCCGCCGGCCCCCGACCCGGCGGGGCGAGACGTTGCGGCCGGGGAGTTGAATCTTATGGGCGAAGAGAAAGAGAAAAAGCGCGACGAGGCGCTGGTCGAGCGCCTGATGCGGCGCGTCTTCGAGGGCGTCGGCTCGGTCGTCGACCGCAGGCTCGGCCGCGAGCCGGCCCCGCAGAGCGGCTTCACCACCACCAAGCTCATCGAGCGGATGAAGCACCTCATCGCCGAGCGCGCCCGCGACGACGGCCGAGGGCGCCGCATCGCCCCGCACCTCTTCAAGCTCAAGATCGAGTGGGGCACGCACTCCGAGGCCCCGCCCGAGTTCATCAAGGAGTTGGAGAACGAGGTGCTGGCCGCCGCCATCGACTTCATCAACGACCAGCGCTACCGCACGCTCGCCCCCATCAAGGTCGAGACCAGCGCCGACATCTTCACCTCCGGCATCGCCGTCGACCCGACCTACGGCGAGTTCGAGGAGGAGCTGAAGCAGAAGGAGGAGGCCGAGCGCATCGCGAAGGAGTTGGAGGAGTCGCTCCCGCGCTCGCGGCCGACGCCCGACGCGCCGGTGCTGGCCCGCGTCACGATGCCCGACGGCCGCGCCGACCAGAAGGTTCTCTCCATGCGGCCGGGCGGCAAGCGCGTCAACGTCGGGCGCGTCTCGGACAACGACCTGCACCTCGACCACGGCAGCGTCTCGAAAGTCCACGCGGCCATCGTGATGAACCGCGAGGGCACTCTGCTCGTGGCCGACACGGGCTCGACCAACGGCACTTTCATTAACGGCCGGCGCATCGCCTACGGCGAGGCCCGCCAACTCGTGGACGGCGATGTCGTCACCTTCGGCGACGTGGAAGTGAGATTCAAGAAAAGGTGAAGGAAGTTTCGTTTTGCGAGTTTCCAGTTAAAAGACGGCTCGTCTTCTAACCCGGAACCCGGAACTCGGAACGGAAACGTTTTATGTTTCTAGCAGACATTCCCGAGAAACAGCCGGCGCTGCTGAGCCTCGTCTACGTCGGCGGGTTCGCGCTTCTGGCGCTGATTTTAATCGTCTCGCTGCTGCTGCGGAGGGGGCGGCGGCGCTCGGCGCTCGACGCGGTCGCGCCGGCCGACCTGCCGCCCGAAGTGCGCGCGCGCCTCGGCGCGACCTCGACCAACCGCGGCCTGCGCGCCCTGCGCTGGGTCTTCGTCCTGCTCTCGCTCGCCGTCTTCGGCTTCCACGTCTACTGGGCGCAGTACGCCGAGCAGTCCAACGAGCGCTTCCAGCAGCTCAGCTACAAAGACCTCCGCAACCGGCGGCTCTCGGAGTCCACCCTGCGCGGCTGGATCCTCGACCGCTCGGGGAGCCTCGAGCGCGCCCTCGCGCTCTACCGGCGCGGGCCGAACGGCCGCATCGTGCGCGAGTACACGCTCGACTCCGAGATGGCCCAACTGTTCGGCACGGATCGCGGCGACGCCGGCCTTGAGCGCGCGCTGTTCGGCGTCGAGAGCGGCGCGGTGCCCGAGGCGCTCGACGTCGTCATGGAGCGCGACATCAAGCAGCCCGGCAACCTCGACGTGCGCCTGACCGTCGACAGCGAGTTGCAGAAGGAGGCCGTCGCGCAGCTCAAGGGGCGCCACGGCGCGGTCGTCGTCCTCAACCCGCAGACCGGCGAGGTGCTCGCCATGTACTCGAACCCGTCCTACAGCCTCAAGCAGGTGCAGTCAGACCCCGAGGCGTGGATCGAGCTCGAAGCCAACGACCGCGACAAGCCCCTAGTCAACCGGGCGCTCAACGCCTACTACATCCCCGGCTCGACCTTCAAGACCGTGACGATGATCGCCGGCTTCAACTCCGGGATGCATGACTCGGTCTTCAACTGCTCGGGGGCGGGCTTCTACGCCGAGCCGGGCGCCAAGCCGGTCTTCGACGCGGGCGGCGCCGGCGAGGTTCACGGCCGCATCGGCGTGGACGTGGCCTACGAGGTCTCGTGCAACCAGTATTTCGCGCAGCTCGCCCTCAAGGTCGGCCCCGAGAAGATGGCCGAGGCGGCGCGCCTCGTCGGCATCACGCCCTACCCCAAGCCCGAGGAGGCCATCCGCGGCCGCCGCCAGCCGCAAATCTGGAACGCGAGCACGCCGGCCATCGCCCGCGCGCTCGCGCCGAGCGAGGCGACCATCGCCGTCTGGCAGGGGATGCGCCGCTTCGACCTCGGCCTCGTCGGCTACGGGCAGGGCTACGCCGGGCAGATGACGCCCTTCCAGATGGCTCTGACCGCCTCGGCCATCGCCAACCTCGAAGGCAAGGTGATGAAGCCGAAGATCGAGTACGACCTGCCGCCGCAGGTCTGGGCGCAGGCCGTCTCGCCGCAGCACGCGGCCGAGATGCGCCGCATCATGGGGCTGGTGGCGGGCGGCGCGTCGGGCACGGCGCGCGGCGTCTTCGGCCCCGTCCACGCGCAGGGCATCATCACCGGCGGCAAGACCGGCACGGCCGAGAAGGAGGTGCCGCTCTACGACCCGAAGACCGGCGAGCCGAAGATGCAGAAGAAGGTCGAGCGCGACCGGCGCGGCAACCCGATCCGCGAGTACATGGTGCCGATCATGGACCCCGAGTTCCGCATCGACAGTTGGTACCTCTCCATCGCCCCGCTCGACCGGCCGACGCTGGCCATCGCCGTCATCGTCGAGGGCGGTGGCTACGGCTCGCGCGCGGCCGCGCCCATCGCCGCGGCGCTCGTCCTGAAGGCGCGCGACCTCGGGCTGCTCGGCGCGGCGATGCCGGCGCAGGGTCAGCCGCAGGC
>DATMVI010000268.1:0-6045 GCA_035563275.1 Pyrinomonadaceae bacterium | reverse complement strand
GCCTCGTAGGTGCCGGGGTCGCCGCCGGTCTTGAGCACCGTGCCTTCGCGGATGGGGCCGCCGATGGCCGAGCCGGGCGTGAGGTTGATGAGCTTGTCGGTGCCGAGGATGCTCGGCGAGCCGAGGCGCGCCGTCGAGTCGTCGCGGATCAGCTCGGCCGCGGGCCGTCCGTCGATCTCGCTGTCAATCGAAAAAGTCGCCTCGACGCGCTCGGTCTGGTTGTCCGAGGGCGGGAGCAGGCGCACGTCGTCCACCTTCCCGACGCGGACGCCGGCGAGGCGCACCTCGGAGCCCTGGCGCAGCCCGTCGGCGTTGGCGAAGCGCGCCTTCACCTTGATCCTCTTCGAGAACGGCGAGATGTCGCCCGAGGCGTTGAGGATCAGGAAGATCAGCACGCCGATGGCGACGACGACGAACAGCCCGACGCGCAGCTCGCGCATCCCGACGGTCTTTCTCTGTGGAGGCATAAGCGAAACGCTGAACGCTGAACGATGAACGATGAACCGAAAGACTTTCTTCAGCTCGCCGCCCGTCGCCCCGCGTTCATCGTTCTCCTTTCAGTGTCCGCGGATGAACCGCTGGATGTAGGGGTCGGGGTTGCGGTGCAGCGCCTCGTCCGAGCCCTCGAAGATGATGTTGCCGTTACGGAGCATCAGGACTTTGGTGTTGATCAGGCAGAGGCGCTCGCCCTCTTTCTCGAAGATGATCTCGCCGGCGTCGTTGACCACCGCGTACTCGTTCGTCAGGTAGCCGACGTTGTTCATCTCGTGCGTGACGAAGATCGAGGAGACGTCTTCGAGGTCGCGGAGCTTGATGGCCAGCTCGCAGATGGTGCGCGCCGTGGGCGGGTCGAGGCCGGCGGTCGGCTCGTCGAACATCACGATCTTGGGGCCGCCGACGAGCGCGCGCGCGATCCCCACCCTTCGGCGCATCCCGCCCGAGAGCTCGATCGGCATCTTGTCGATGGCGTCTTCGAGGTTGACGAACCGCAGCATGCGGCGCACCTCCTCCTCGACCTCCTCCTCGGGCACGGCCTGCTCGTGCAGGCGGTAGGCGACGTTGTCGTAGACCGAGAGCGAGTCGAAGAGGGCGCCCTCCTGAAAGATCATCCCCATCTTCTTGCGCACGCCCATCATCCGCGCCTCGGAGTAGTCGGTGATGTCTTCGCCGTCGACGAGGATGCGCCCCTCGTCGGGCTTGAGGAGGCCGAGCAGCAGCTTGATGGTCGTGGACTTGCCGCCGCCCGAGCCGCCGAGGATGATCTTGGTCTCGCCCTTGCGGACGGTGAAGCTGAGGCCGTCGAGCACCTTGCGGTCGTCGAACGAGAGGTGCACGTCGCGGAACTCGATGGCCGGGACGGTGCGCTCGCGGTCGTCCACCTCGGCGAAGGTCGACTCGGCCGCCGCCTCGCTGACGCCGCCCTCGACCCCGCCCCGCTCGCGCTCTTCGACTTCCGTGGTTGATGCCATAAAGCCTCGGGCCGCCCTCACGTCGGTAGGCCTAGAATAATCTGAAGCGCGCGCGTAATAAAGTAGTCGGCGACGATGATGAGGATCGAGGTCGAGACGACGGCGGTCGTCGTCGAGCGCCCGACCCCGACCGTCCCGCCCTCGGTCTTGAGCCCCTGCCGGCAGGCCACCGTGCCGATGATGAGGGCGAAGGCCGTGGACTTGATGAAGCCGCCGAGGATGTCGTCTATCGTCAGCCCCTCCCAGACGGCCGCCATGAAGGAGCCGGAGACGATGCCGAAGAACTGCGTCGAGACGACCCAGCCGCCGAGGATGCCGACGGCGTCGGCGATGAGCGTGAGCAGCGGCAGCGTCACGAGCAGCGCGATCAGGCGCGGCGCGACCAGCTTGCGCACCGGGTCGGTGCCGAGCGCGCGCATGGCGTCGATCTGCTGCGAGACGACCATCGAACCCAGCTCGGCGGCGATGGCCGAGGCGACGCGCCCCGCCACCATCAGCCCCGACAGCACCGGCCCCAGCTCGCGCACCAGCGCCGTCGCCACGAGCCGCCCCGTCTGATCCTGCGCGCCGTAGTATTTGAGGGTCGGGTAGGTCTGGAGCGCGAGCACGCCGCCCGTGAAGAAGCCGGTGAGGAGGATGATGGTCAGCGAGCCGACGCCGATCACGTCCATCTGCGTGACCATCTCGGGGACGTAGGCCGGTCGGCGGAAGAGCCTTCGCGCGGCGCGCGCCGCGAGCAAAGTGGTCTCCTGTACCTCCAGCAGGGAGCGCAGGGCGAAGTTCATGCCGGGCGTCGGAAGCCTTCCGGGGCTAGTCGCGCAGGTGATGGGCTGACCGGCGAACTCTCGCGCGGGGCCGCGGGCCTCGGCCCACGGCGGGCGGCCGCCCACGTCCAGACGTTCGACTGAAAGCTAAATCATGCGGTCAGCTTAAGCGAGCGAGCTATGATGTGCAAAAAGGGGCGGGTGCGTCAAGGGGAAAGGCCGTAAATCGTGAATCGTAAATCGTAAATCGGAAAGGCAGTTACCGCCCGTCACCCGCCGGCCGCCGGTAAAGACATCAAAACCGGCGGGTGACGGGCGGTGACTTCGATTCGCGGTCGGCGGTCGGCGTTCGGCGGCTTTTACCGCCCGGCCGTCTCCTCCTCAAGCATCCGGAGGGCGTCCTTAAGCTCGTCGCGGAAGCGGCGCGCGACGCCGTTCTGGACGGCCGGCGAGTTGCGCGAGAAGTAGGCGAGCGCGCCGTCGGCCCGCTTGCGGCCGCGCTCGGCGTAGATGGCGGTGATGAAGAGTCTGTCGAAGTCGGCGTCCTCGGGCCTCGCGCCGAGGGCGGCGAGGGCGCGGTGCGGGATGCTGTTGGCCGGGCCGTGCTGCACGGCCGTCGACCAGATCACGTCCTGCAACGCGCCCGAGCGCGTGAGGACGTTCAGCCCGTCCTCGTTGATGATCTTCTGGACGAGCGGGTCGAAGTGCGTCTTCTTGATGTAGTCGTGCTGGGCGCTCTGGAACTGTTCGGGCTGGGCGGCGGCGAGCCGCTTCCAGACGGCCGAGAAGTCGCTGCCGCCGGGCGTCAGGTTCCGGAACTGGTCGCGGAAGGGGAAATCGGGCTGGGAGACGAAGCGCTTGACCGTCCCGCCGTTCGGCTTGCTCGTCATCTGGTAAGAGCCGTAGGAGACGCCGCCGGCGTCGCCCGCGCCCGTCGAGACCGTGCCGGCGCCGCGCCCGCCCGTCTCGTAGCGCTCGGAGAGTTTGCCGAGGACTCTGGACGCGGGGGGCTGCGGCTGCGGCGGCGGCGTGGGCTGCGGGGCGGGTGGCTGCGGGGCCGGCGGCTGCGGCTGGGTCGGCTGCGGCTGCGGCTTGGCGGGCTGGCCGTCGGGGATGTTGACCACGTCGCCGACGCGAATCCGGTTCGGGTTGGCCTTGAAGCGCGGGTTGGCGTCGAGTAGCCGCGCGAGGGTGATGCCGTGGGCTTTAGCGATTTTGGCAAGGGTGTCGCCCGACTTAACTTTGTGGATCATGGGGGCCTTTCTACGGGTCTGGGTTCGATCGTCGGCCGGCGCGCCGAGACTTCACGGCCGTGCGCCCGCGCCGAAACGTGAGGCTCACGGAAAGACAGCTCTCGGAAGCGCGAGGGCCGGGGCGCGGGTAAAAATAAGGCTGCGGCGCTTAGTTGTCAACGTTTTCGCGCGCGGCGGGCGGCTCGCGGGGGGCGCGGAGTGCGGCGCCGGCGGCGGCGGGCGAGAGCGGTTCGATGGACAGTTTTGCCTAAGCATGTCAACAAGTTAAAGTCGATTAAACTGTTGACAGGGGCGCGGCCCGCCACGTAGTATGAAAATGTGTGCGGCTTCGCGGTCGGCCGCGCCGCAGACGAATTTCGAGTCCCGCCCGGCCCGCCCGCAAAACTCCTTTCGCCCGCAAATTCTTCCGCCCATGCTCGAACGGTTCCTCCGCCTGCGCCTGCTCTACATCGTTCTGGCGACGCTGCTCGTCGTCGGCCTCGTCCCGCTCGGGATGGCCGGCTGGATGCTCTCGGAGCGCAGCGCCTCGGAGCTGCGCTCGATCGAGGGGCGCTATCAGGCGCAGCTCGTGCAGAACAAGGCCCGGCAGATCGAGCTGTTCGGCCAGCGCTACCGCGAGGTCGTGACGGGCCTCGCCCGCGCCTTCGAGCTGACGGGCGGCGTCGGCGTCCTCGAACTCGAAGGCAGCGACGGCCGGCTCCAGAAGGCGGTCGAGGCGGACAAGAATCTGAACGCGCTGGCCATCCTGCCCGTCGCGGCCGCGCCGCACGTCGCCTACAAGCCCGACGCCATCTCGCGCGAGGAGGTCAACGCGCGCGTCAACCTCGCGCTCGCGGACATGTCCGGGCCGGGCGTGCGCATCGGCGGCCCGCACCTCATCCGTTCGAGTCAGGAGATGGCGCTGACCATCGCCGCGCCGGTGATGGGCGGGGGCGAGGGCGGCGAGGTGATCGCGGCCGTGGTCGCCGTCGTCTCCTTCTCGGAGGTCTTCGCCACCGTCCAGCAGCAGAGTTCCCTGAGCGAGGCCGAGCTGCTCGAACGCGGGCTGCCGGTGGTCTTCGTCGTCAACGACGGCGGGCGGGCCGTGGCGCACCCGGACGCGCGCGTGGCGCTCTCGGAGCGCTCGATGCTCGACCTGCGAGTGGTGCAGGAGTGGGTGGCGACGGGCAGGCAGGTGAAGTCGGCGCTCGCGCCGTTCAAGGCCGAGCGCGACGGGCGCGAGGTCGAGATGCTCGGGGCTTACTCGACGGCGCGGCTCGATCAGGGCGCCGTGCTCGGCGTCATCGCCATCCAGAACGAGCACGCGGCCTTGCGCTCGGTCGGGGACATGCGGCGCCAGACGCTCATCATCAGCCTGCTCGCCGCGACCTTCGCGCTCATCATCGGCTTCTTCTTCGCCAAGCAGTTGACGCAGCCCGTGCGCGAGCTGGCGGCCGGCGCCCACCGCATCGCGGGCGGCGACTTCTCACAGCGCATACGCGTCCGCAGCCGCACGGAGCTGGGCGAGCTGGGCGAGTCGTTCAACCAGATGACCGACCACCTCGAAAACTACATCGAAGACCTGCGGCGCGCGGCCGAGGAGAACCGCCAGCTCTTCATCGGCACGGTCAAGGCTCTGGCCGCGGCCATCGACGGCAAAGACCCCTACACGCGCGGCCACTCGGAGCGCGTCGCGCGCTTCTCGGTCGCCATCGCCGAGCGGCTGGGGCTGCCCGACGACGAGATCGAGAAGCTGCGCATCAGCGCGCTCCTGCACGACGTGGGCAAGATCGGCATCGACGACAACATCCTCAAGAAGCCGGCCGCGCTCACCGACGAGGAGTACGACATCATGAAGCAGCACCCGCAGAAGGGCTTCAAGATCATGTCGCAGATTCCGGCGATGAGGGACTTCCTGCCGGGCATGTACATGCACCACGAGATGATGGACGGGCGCGGCTACCCGCAGGGGTTGAAGGGCGAGGAGATACCGATGCAGGCGCGCATCGTCTCGGTCGCCGACACCTTCGACGCGATGACCACCGACCGCCCCTACCAGAAGGGCATGAGCCTCGACGTGGCCCTCTCCAAGATTAAGACCTTCGTCGGGACGCGCTACGACGAACAGGTCGTCTCGGCGCTCGTCGAGGCGTGCGAGCAGGGGCAGATCGCGGCGGGCCGCGTCCGCCTCTCGAAGCGCTCCAAAGACCTCATCTCGGCCGCCCCCGGCGTCCGCCCGCCCGCGCCCCGCGAGACCGAGCCCGCGCCCGCCGCCTGAGCCCTCAACAGCGGAAGCCCGACCGTCAGGGAGGGCGCCTCAAGTTTCATCGCCCGCCGGCCGGGTTAACTTGAGGCGCCCTCCCTGACGGCCGGGCTTCCGTTTTTGTCGCCCGCGGCAGTTACGTTTATAATCGCACGTTTTAAATCTGACGAAGGCAATCATCTAACGGCATGCCATTCTGGAGACGCAAGAAGCAGGATCAGTTCATCTCGCTCGGCCTGAGCGGGCCGGCGACGGCGACGGCCGAAGAGGCCGCGCCCGAGACGCGGCTCGAACCGCCGGCCGCCGCGGGGCAAGGG
>DATMVI010000267.1:0-3989 GCA_035563275.1 Pyrinomonadaceae bacterium | reverse complement strand
CTTCGCGCTGGCCTTCGGCGCGGTCGCGGTGTGGCGGACGCGCGCGAGCGGGGCGCTGACCCTGAGCGACGCGAGCGCGACGATGCGCCTACAGGTGGCGCGCGTCGCGGCCGAGCGCTCGCTCCGACACCCCTTCTTCGGCCACGGCATGGACGCCGTCCACCGGCACTGGCGCGAGTGGGGCTTCCCCGGCGACGACATGCTGCACGCGCACTCGACGCCCCTGCAACTCGCCTTCGACCGCGGCCTGCCCGCGCTCCTCTTCTGGCTCTGGCTGATGTGGGCCTTCTGGCGGCAGGCGTCGCGCGCCGAAAAGCTCTGGCGCGACTCCGGCGACGCGGCCGCCCACGGGCTCGCCCTCGGACTCGCGGGCGCGCTCGCCGGCTTCCTCGCCAGCTCGCTCGTCAACTACAACTTCGGCGACGCCGAGGCCGCGCTCCTGCTCTGGTGGCTGATGGGCGCGTCGGTGGTGTTGAGCGCGGGGGAGGCGGGCCGAGGCGGATTGCGGGCCGCGGAGTGAGCAGCCGCCGGGTGGTTCGATTACTCACACACCTTCTTCGACCCGCGGTCGTCAGGCGCGCGCCGGCTCGGCCTCGTTCGGCGTCTCGGCGAGGCCGAGGTCGTACTTGCCTTCGTGGCGGGCGAAGAAGCGGCGGATGAAGTCCACGCCCTCTTCGGGGCTGAGGGTGTGGAGGCTTTCCATGTCGAGGTTGCGGTGGAAGCGCTCGCGGCGGTCGGCGCGTTCGAGGTAGCCGCGGCGGTAGGCCTCCGCGAAGTCGAGCGGGCGCACGCCGTCGAGTTCGAGCGGCGCGAGGAAGGCGTTGTTGTACTCCAGCGCGATGAGCGCGTAGGAGTGGCGCGCGCAGAGGTCTTCGAGGCTGGCGATGCTGTAGCCGAAGAAGTGGTGCTGGAGTCGGAAGTCGGGGTCGAACCTGACGACGAACCTGATCGGCGGCGGAATCTTCTCGTTGATCTCGGTGACGACGAGCCGCGGGCGGAAGCGGCGCAGCAGCGCGTCGAGCACCCAGTAGTCGTAGGAGTCTATGTCGAGGCTGAGCAGGTCGAACTCGCGCGCGACGCCCTGCGACTCCAGCAGGGAGACGACGTTCTCGGGCGTGACGCGGGCGTGGCAGGCCGAGACCCCCTCAAGCTCGCGGTAGGCGTGCGCGAGGCGGCGGGCGCGCCGCGCGTCGCCCTCGACGCCGAGGCCGCGCCACCCGCGCCGGAAGAGCGCGTAGGTGTTCGACCCCTTGATGCCGTCGCCCGCGCCGATGTCGACGGCCGTGCGCCCCGCGCCCCGCGGGAGCAGCTCGGCGACGAACCGCTCGATGATCTTCTCCTCGTCGAAGTTCGAGAAGCCACCCTGCCGCAGGCGCAGCTTCGTCTCTTGCAGCCGGGCGCCGACCCGGCCGAGGTACTGCTGCGCTCTCTGCTTGAAACTCATCTCTTCAGGCGGCTGGCGAATCCCAGAATCTCCCGCGGAGGACAGGCGGCACGGCCTTTATGCCAAAGAGGCGGAAGGCAAGTCAAATGCAGAATGCGGAGCGCAGAGCGCAGAATGCAGAATGCAGAGGGCCTGTCTTTCATTCTGCATTCCGCACTCCGCGCTCCGCATTTTTTTCAAAGCACGTCCGCGAAGTTGCGGCGGGTGCGGGCGAAGAACCAGTAGCCGAGGAGGAAGGCGGCGAGGCCGACGAGCGAGGCGTAGGCGAGGCCCGCGAGGTCGGGCGGCGCGCCTTCGAGCACGGCCCGGCGGTAGCCGCGCACGAGCGGCGTGAACGGGTTGAGGGCGAGGGCCGGGCGGAAGCGCTCGGGCACGGCCTGCTCCGGGTAGATGATCGGCGTCAGGTACATCCACGCCGTCAGGAGCAGCCCGAGCGCCTGCGCCGTGTCGCGCACGAAGACCCCGAGCGAGGCGACGAACCACGACGCCCCGAGCGTCAGCAAAAGCTGCGGCACGGCCAGCGCCGGCAGCCACAGCAGCGTCGCGTGCAGCTCGCCGCGCAGCGCGACGGCCGCCGCCACGAGCGCCACCGTCCCGAACGCCTGCCCCGCCAGCGCCGCCAGCGCCTGCGCCACCGGCAGAATCTCCAGAGGGAAGACGACGCGCTTGACGAGGTTCGTGTGCGCCACGACGACGACCGCCGACTGCTGCACTGACTCGGAGAAGGCCGTCCACGGCAGCAACCCGCAGAACAGGTAGAGCGCGTACTCCCACGGCGAGCCTTCGGGCGTGAACCGCGCGCGGAAGACGCCGGCGAAGAGGAACGTGAAGACCGCAATCGTCACCAGCGGCGTCAGCGCCGCCCACGCGAGGCCGAGCGCCGACCCGCGGTAGCGGGCCGTCACCATCCGCCGCGCGAGCGGCCGGATCAGGTCGAGCCGCCGCGGCAGTTCCACGAGCGGCCGCCACACCGAGGCCCGCGCCGTCTGCGCCGAGATCATGCGCGCCATTCTAACAGGGAACCCGGCGGCCGGGGGGCCGACTTCGGAGACGAACCGGGGGCCACGCCGGCGCCTCGAAGCGTTTCTAGCCTTCGGGTCGTCGCCTCTGTTAAATTGCCGCGCATGGATGTGGCCCTCCGCGTCGAGTCGGTCTCGAAGCAGTACAGGATTTACGACCGCCCGGGCGACCGGCTGACGGAGTCTCTGACGCGCGGCCGCTGGAAGCGCCACCGCGAGTTCTGGGCGCTCAGCGACGTGAGCTTCGAGGTCGAGCGCGGCACGACCGTGGGCGTCGTCGGGCCGAACGGCTGCGGCAAGTCCACGCTGCTCCAGATCGTCGCCGGGACGCTGGAGCCGACGCACGGCAGCGTCCAACTCGGCGGCCGCGTCTCGGCCCTGCTCGAACTCGGCGCGGGCTTCGACCCCGAGTTCACCGGCGTCGAGAACGTCATGCTCGGCGCGGCGCTGATGGGGCTGTCGCGGCGCGAGGCCGAGCGGCTGCTGCCCGAGATCGAGCGCTTCGCCGAGATCGGCCCCTTCATCCGCCAGCCCGTCAAGACCTACTCGTCGGGGATGTTCGTGCGCCTCGCCTTCGCCGTCGCGGCCAGCGCCGAGCCGGACATCTTCGTCGTGGACGAGGCGCTGGCCGTCGGCGACGCCGTCTTCCAGCACCGCTGCCTGCGCCGCCTCAAGGAGATGCAGGAGCGCGGCGCGACCGTCCTCTTCGTCTCGCACGACGCGGCGGCCGTGCGCGCCCTCTGCTCGCGCGCCATCCTGCTTAACGCCGGCCGCGTCGTCTCGGACGGGCGGCCCGCCGACGTGCTCAACCGCTACCAGAAGATCATCATGGAGCGCGAGGAGGCGTACGACGACGGCGAGCGCGCCGGGGGCGGGCCGGAGGAGGACGCGGCCGAGGGGCGCGCGCCGCTCGCCTGCGACTTCCGCCACGGCGACGGGACGGCCGAGGTCTTGAGCGCCGAGCTGACGGACGCGACGCGGCGCCCCGCCCTCGTCGTCGAGTCCGGCGCGGAGCTCAGCCTGCGCGTGCGCGTGCGCTTCGCCCGCGCGGCCTTCGCGCCGGTCGTCGGCTTCCTCGTCCGCGACCGCCACGGCGTCCACGCCTACGGGACGAACACGAAGGAGCAGCAGGTCGAACTGGGCGCGGTCGGCGCGGGCGAAGAGGTCGAGGCCGTCTTCGCCTTCGCCTGCTGGCTCGGCGCGGGCACGTTCAACGTCGCGCTCGCCGTCCACAGCGAGGCGGGCGAGGCTTACGACTGGCTCGACGGCGTCTTCTTCTTCCGCGTCACGACGCCCCGCCTCGTCGAGGGCATCGCCAACCTCAACGCCACGGCCCGCGTCCGCCGCCTCGGCCCCGCAGAGGCGCGCGCCGGGCTGGCCCCGGCCGCCGACTAGGAGAGCCTGACGCATGGTTGACCACGAAGTCGAAAACACCCTGCGCGAGATACGCGACCGCGTGCGCGCGGCCGCGCCGCCCGCGCCGGCGCACGCCGCCCCGTCTCAGCCCGCGCCGTCGGCGCTCGCCC
>DATMVI010000266.1:0-2498 GCA_035563275.1 Pyrinomonadaceae bacterium | reverse complement strand
CCTCCTGCGCTCGGTGCCCGACCCGGCGCACGAGCACGGCCGCGCGCTCTACCAGATTCCGGGGCTCCCGCCCGACCTCGCGCACCTGCCCGAGGGCTGCCCCTTCCAGGCGCGCTGCGAGTACGCCGAGGACATCTGCCGCCGCGAGTTCCCGCCCTTCGTGCGTCTGAACGAGGAGCACTTCTCGCTCTGCCACTTCGCCGAGGACATCTACGCCAAGTCCTGCGGCGAGCGCGACGCGCGCGAGGCGGCGCGGGCCGCGGCGGCCGTCGCCCCGGCTCAGGGTGAAGCGCCCGCGCCGATGCGCGACGCCGCGGCGACGGACGAGGAGGGCCGCTGATGGGGACGCAGGGCGGTGTGGGTGACGGCCCGCGCGCCGGGAAGAGCCCGGCGGCGGCGGCCGCGCGCGCGCAGGGGAACGGCGGCGAGCCTCTGATCTCGATCCGCGATCTGAAAGTTCACTTCGACCTCGGCGGCGGCACGGCGTGGGACAAGCTGGTCGGGGGCGCGCGGGTGCGGCGCGTGGTCAAGGCCGTGGACGGCGTCTCCGTGGACATCTTCCCCGGCGAGACGCTCGGCCTCGTCGGCGAGTCGGGCTGCGGCAAGTCCACTCTGGGCCGCGCCGTGCTCCGGCTCACCGAGCCGACCGGGGGGCAGGTGCTCTTCCGCGGCAGCGACCTCGCGCACGTCTCGAAGTCGCGCCTGCGCCAGCACCGCCGCCACCTCCAGATGATCTTCCAAGACCCGTACGCGTCTTTGAACCCGCGCATGACGGTCGCGCAGATCATCGGCGAGCCGCTCGACACCTTCGGCCTCGCGCGGGGCCGCGAGCGCGAGGAGCGCGTGCGCGAGCTGATGTCCACCGTGGGCCTCAGCCCCCGCTTCATCAAGCGCTACCCGCACGAGTTCTCCGGCGGGCAGCGCCAGCGCATCGGCATCGCCCGCGCGCTGGCCGCCGACCCCGACTTCGTCGTCGCCGACGAACCCATCTCCGCGCTCGACGTTTCCATTCAGGCCCAGATCATGAACCTGATGGAGCAGCTCCGGCGCGAGCGCAACCTCACCTACCTCTTCATCTCGCACGACCTGCGCGCCATCCGCCACGTCTCCGACCGCGTCGCCGTCATGTACCTCGGCAAGCTGGTCGAGCTGGCCGACGCGCGCGTCATCTACGACGACCCGCTGATGCCCTACACGAAGGCGCTCATCTCGGCCGTCCCCGTCCCCGACCCCGAGATCGAGGCCGCGCGCCGGCGCATCGTCCTGCAGGGCGACGTGCCCTCGCCGATCAACCCGCCGCCGGGCTGCCGCTTCCACACCCGCTGCCCGTGGGCCGTCGAGGCGTGCAAAGAGGTCGTGCCGCCGCTCGCCGAGATCAAGCCGAACCACTTCGCGGCCTGCATCCGCATCAGCCCCGACCAGCCCGACATCGAGAGGGTCGCCCCCGGCGACGCGCCCGGCCTGCGCAACCCCGGCCGCGTGCTCCACGCCGAAACAACCTCGCCCCCGTCGGCGGCCCGGGGCGGCCAGTCAGACCCGGCCGGCGCGCCCCCGAACCCGTGACCCTCGGCGCGGCCCGACCGCGCAGTGAAAATTTCCCCTTATTCGTTGTATAAAAAAGGCTGAAGGGCCGGACAACCCTTTAATTCGCCAGCAGGGGGCGGGCCGCGCGCCCGTATCCTCTTGTTTTGTGGACGTGCGGACGCCTATACTGCGTTCGATGGACGGCCGCCGCGGTCGGCGCTCACAGCCCCGCGGGACGGAAAACGCGCCCCCGGCCCGTTATTTCGTCAACCCGACCGCACACCGCCCGCGTAAGGATTTCCGTCTGACAGCGCCCTAGACAGTTGATGGACAACACCGCCCCTGCCCCAGAGCGTGCTGCCCAGCAAGCACCTGCCAGCGAAGTGCCGGCCGGGTGGGCCGCCGCTCAGAAGGAGCTGGCGGCCGGCTCCGGCCTCGCGCTGCTGCTGGTCGAAGGGCGGCAGCCCCCCTCGCTCGTCGTCGCCAACAACAACTCGATCTGCCACGCCTTCCAGAGCTCGCCCGCGCACGCGCACCGCTGCCAGCCCGACTGCGGCGAGGCCTACTTCCGCGCCGTCAAGGCCGGCGGCCCCGTCCACTACCGCTGCCACGCCGGGCTCCACTGCTTCGCCGCGCCCGTCGAACTCGGCGCGGGCAAGACGCTGGCCGTCATCGGCGGCCGCACCTTCCTGCGCAGCGCCGACTACCGCGCGCTGGCCGAGCGCGTGCGCGCCGGCGACCTCGCCGAACTGCTCTCGCCCGAACTCTTCGGCAACGTCATCTTCGCGCTGCGCCCCGAGCTGGACGAGCTGGCCGACCGGGTCGCCGAGGCGGCCGGCGAGTTTTCGAGGTCGTCGCGCCGGCCCGGCCCTTCGAGGGGGCCGCTGGCGCCCGCGGACAAAAAGGCTTCGGGCGCGAAGGCGGAGTCGCCCGGCGCGGAAGCGGGGCGCGACGAGGCCGGGCTGGTCGAAGTC
>DATMVI010000265.1:0-4636 GCA_035563275.1 Pyrinomonadaceae bacterium | reverse complement strand
AGTCGTAGGTGAAGCGGCGGGCGGCGGGCTGCTGCGCGCAGGCGGTGGCGACGGCCCATTCGAGCGCGGCCGCGAAGCCGACGTTCTCGAGCACCGACGGCGAGAGGTCTTCGCAGATGCGCCGCACCTCCTGCGAGATGGACTCGATCTCCTTGCGCAGGCGCGGCGCGTCCGTGACGGTCGTCCCCGTTGTCGAGGTGATGAGGGAGCCCGTCGTCGCCGGCTGCTGCATCTCGTCGGTGAGCAGGAGCAGGCGGCGGAGGTCTGCGAGCGTCTGGTCGTGGAGGTCGCGGGCGATGCGGCGGCGCTCGGTCTCGGCCTCGTTGGCGAGCTGGAGGCGCGCGGCCGCGAGCTGCCGGTTGGCCTCGCGCAGCTCCTCGCCGCCGCGCACGATGCGGCGGTGCTGGAAGTAGCCCCAGAGCAGCGCGACGAGCGCGAGGGCGAGGAGCACCGAGAGCGAGAGGATCGTCCACGGGAAGGGCGCGCGCGCGATCTCGAACTCGAAGCGGAGCGGGTCGGAGGGCAGGAGGTCGAGCGTGTAGGCGCGCGCCGTCACGCGGTAGAGGCCGGGCCGCAGCGCCTCGGCCTGAAACTGCGAGTCGTGCGAGAGCTTCTGCTTGACGACGCGCCCGGCCGCGTCTTCGAGGACGAAGGCGTACTGGAACTGCTCGGGGAAGGTGCGGCTGGCGCTGGCCGCCACGTCTATGACGAGGCTGTCCTCCGGGTAGTCGAGCCGGAGCGCGCGGCCGCGGAACTCTTCGGGCTGGTGCGTGCGCGAGGCCGTGACGCGGGTGAGCTGGAGCGCCGGCGAGAGCCGCGCCGGCTCGTAGCGCGCCAGCCCCTTCGTCGTGCCGACGAGCACGGCCTCGCCGCCCGAGGCCCCGACCCCGCCGGGCAGCACGGCGAAGGCGCTCTGCGTCGGCAACCCCTGCTCGACGCCGAGGCCCGCGACGACGGGGCCGAAGCGCGGGTCGAGCAGGACTTTGACGACGCCCGAGTCGGCCGTCGCGCACCACGCGCGCGGCAGCCCGCCCTCGGTGGCGACGGCCGCGACGCCGCGCGCGTCCACGTCCCTGACCGCCTCCCAGACCGCGCCGCCGCGGTAGACGTAGAGGCCGCGGCTGGTGGCGAGCCAGACGATGTCGTCGGCCACCGAGACATCCCAGACGGTCGTGTCGCCCACCTGCGCGAGCGCCGGCTCCGTCGCGACCGCGCGCCCGTCGAAGAAGAAGAGGCCGGCGTTGGCCGTGCCGACCCAGAGCCGGCCCGCGCGCTCGTCGGCGAAGAGGCTGACGACCTCGCGGCCGCGCGGGTCGTCGCCCTCGCGCGGCCAGACGAGCGTGCGGCGGCCGGGGCCGTCGAAGCGTTCGAGCCCGCGCCCGAACGTGGCGACGTAGACGGCGTCGCCGAAGCCGGCGATGGCGCGCACGCTCCCGCTCAAGGCCGGCTCCGGCGTCTTCCTGACGGCCTCCTTCTTCGCCTTCTCGGCGTCGGCCGCGGGCTTCTCGGCCGCGCCCGGCTCGCCGGCCGCCGGGGGCTGCGCGGCCTGCTCGCCGGCCGCGGGCTTCGGTTCGACGCCCTGTTCCTTAACGTCTTCGGGCTGGCGCTCGCCGCCAGCCGCCTCGGCCTCCTTCGCCTTGCCGTCGGGCTTCGCCTCCTCTCCCTCCTCTTCTTCCTCCTCGGGCGCGAGCTTGACGGGGCGGCCGCGCGCGCGCGCGCCCGTGTCGAGTCCGACGAAGAGGCCCGACGACGTGCCGACGAGCAGGCGCCCCCGCCGGTCTTCCGTGATCGCGTAGACGGTCTTGCCCGCGACCTCTTCGACCGAGCGCCACGCGCGGCCCGCGCCTTCGCTGACGAAGAGGCCGCGGTTGGTGCCGACGAGCAGTCGGCCCCCGCCCGTGCGGTGGAGCGAGCGGACGAAGTTGGCCTCGGTTTCGGCCGAGAGCGTCTCGACGCGGACGCCCTGCGGGTCGTAGCGGCAGGCCCCGCGGTCGGTGCCGAACCAGACGACGCCTTCGCGGTCGACGAAGACGGCGTTGACGCGGTCGGAGCGCAGGCCGCCGGCCGTGCCCTCGAAGGTGAAGCGCTCGACCGCGTGCCCCTCGCGGTAGCGGAAGACGCCGCGCCCGTCCGTCCCCGCGTAGAGGTCGCCCGCGGCCGAGAAGGCGAGCGCCGTCACCGTGCCGGTCGCCCCGGCGGCCAGCTTCGTCGGCCTGACGAGGCGCCCCGCCTCGGCCTTGAACAACCCGCTCTCGGCCGGCGAGGTCTGCGCGCCGAAGTGGAGCGCGCCGCGGCCGTCCATCTCGACGGCCTCGACGAAGAACGGGCGCGGCCGGCTGAGGACTTCGCGGGCCGCGCCGTCGGGGCCGACGGTCATCAGGCCGCGGCCGCGGGTCGCGACGACGAGCGCGTCGCCGGCGAGCGCGAGGCCGGTCAGTTCGGCGGGCCGCGCGCGGCCGGCGTCGGCCGTCAACTGCTCGCCGAGCTGGCGGGCGCGCGGCGGCGCCTCCGGCTCCAGCGCGCACTCGAAGACGAGGCCGTCGGCCGTGGCCGCGAAGGCGCGGCCCGCGGCCGGGCTGACGAGGGCGGTCACGGTCTTGCCCGAAGTCGCCGCGACGGGCGCGAACGCCTGCGCGCGCGCCGCGCGGACGAAGACCCCGGCGTCGGTCCCGACCCAGAGCGCGCCGCCCGCGTCCGAGCGCAGCGCGCGCACGCGCCGCGAGGTGAGCCCCTCGCCCGCCACGGTCTGGATGCGCCGGCCGTCGTAGCGCGCGAGCCCCGCGTCGGTGCCGAACCACATCAGCCCCTCGGCGTCCTGCGCCACGGCGCGCACCTGCTCCGAGGGCAGCCCGTGGAACAAAGTCACCGCGCCCCATCGGTGAACCTCGGCCGCCTCGTTCTGCGACCTCGGCTGCTGGAGGCCGAAGGCGAAAGGCAGCAGGCAGAGGGCGAAAGCGACGGAGCAGACGGCGAGCCGCGGGCGGCCGCCCGTCGCCCGCGCGCCCCCGCCTCTCGCGCCTCGCCTTGTGCCTTTCGCCTTCTTCACCGGCCTTCGGCCTTCACTTGTGCGGCTCGTCGAGGAAGCGCTTGCGGTCGCGCTCGATCCACGCTTCGAGGTCGGCCGAGGACTTCTCCAGCTCGTCGGAGTTGATGAGGCCGCGGCGCAGCGCCTCGAAGAAGGCGCGCGTGCGCATGTTGTAAGCGAGCTTGTCGTAGGCTTCGTGCGGCGTGCCCTCGGAGGTCGAGACGAAGAGTTTTTCGTAGAGCGTGGCGAGCCGGCTCTCGACGCCGCGCAGGGAGAGGGCGCACTTGCGCGCGATGGCCCAGTTCGAGAGGCCGAGCGCGAGGTAGTAGAGCGCCTCGGCCTCGAACTCGGTGAGGAGCGGCCGCTTGAAGGAGTCTTTGAAGGCCGGGTCGATCATGTCGGCCCCGTCCTCCAAGACCGCGGCGACGAAGCGGAGGAAGCGCGACTCGGGGTTGTTCTTGTGGATGAAGCCGTAGGCCGGCTGCGGCTCGACGGCGCGGACGAGCTTGCGAATCTCGTTGATGTAAATCTCGTGCGGGAACTGCGTCCAGAAGATGATGCGCGCCGAGGGGAACTCCCTCCACACGGCGCGCGCCGCCTTGACGCCCGACAGCCCCGGCATCTGGATGTCGAAGACGCACAGCTCGGGCCGCTCTTTGAGGGCGAGCCGCAAAGCCTCCTCGCCGTCGCCGGCCTCGACCACGGGCGCGTGCGCGGCGAACTCGCGCTCCAGAAGCTCGCGCAGGTAACGACGCTGCGCCACGTTGTCTTCGGCGATCAGGATGGACATGGTTGGTGGCGGAATGCGGATTTCGGATTGCTGATTCGAGGCTTCGAATTCGGAAGCCCGAACCCGGGACGGTCGCGGCCGGCGCGACAGATTCTAACAGAACCTCCGACCCCTAACATCTAGCACCCGGCCCGCGCCCGCGGAATGTGGTTAGCCACACACGCGCGTGTTGGGAGAGACACGGGTCGTCGGTGCGCGCGCCCGCGGGCGCGGGTGTTGGCGTCCGCGTCGCCGCCCCCACGTCGCGCGACGATAATGCGCGCTCGGAGGGGGCCGGGGCGCTTCGCAGTTCGGCCCCGTCGCCCCTCCCTCGTGCCCACGGAGCGGGGCGCGCACTGGGGAGGGCGCGCCCCGCGTTAATCTCGAAAGATGCGCGGAAGGATGCAGACGAAGCGGCTGGCGGCGCGACTGCTGATGGCGGCGGCGCTGGCGGCCGTCGTCTCTTTGGGCGCGGCGGCGTGGCGCCGCTCGTCGGCGCCCCGCGCGTGGGGGCCGACCGAGGTGCCCGTCGCCTTCTGGGCTTGGCGCGACCACGCGCCCGCGCAAGGCGACGTTGACCGCGCGGCCGAGGCGACGGGCGCGCGCGCCCTCTTCCTGCGCGCCGGCCAACTCGGCCTCGCGGGCGGGCGCGTCGAGCGCGTCCGCGCCGTCGAGGGGAAGTTCCCGCGCGGCGTCGAACTGCATCTCGTTTACAACGCGACGCCGGGGCTGCTCGCCGCGTTCGAGAGGGTCGAAGAGGGCGCGCTGGCGGGCGCGGCCGTCGAGACCTTCGCGGCCGACGCGGCGCGGGCCGCGCGCGACGGGGCGCAGGTCTCGGGGCT
>DATMVI010000264.1:0-6086 GCA_035563275.1 Pyrinomonadaceae bacterium | reverse complement strand
TCGTGCTCAACGTCCACACGGAAGAGACGCTGCGCGCCGTCTTCGCCAACGACCTGCGGCGCACGCCCGGCGACGCCGCCGACTTCGAGGCTTACGTGCGCCAGAGCGCCGAGCGGACGCCCGCGCTCATCCGCGAGGCGCGGCGCGCGGGCGTCCGCGTCGTCGCCGGCTCGGACGTTTTCTTCCTCCACCCCGGCAAGACGCGCGGCGAGTCGGCGCTGCTGGAGCTTGAGGCGCTGCGCCACTGGGGCCTGCCGGCCCCCGAAGTCGTCCGCGCCGCCACCACCCACGCCGCCGAGTTGCTCGGCCTGCGAGACTCGGTCGGGGCCATCGAGCCGGGCCGGCTCGCCGACCTCATCGCCGTCGAGGGCGACCCGCTCGCCGACACGGGCGCGCTCGGCCGCGTCCGCTTCGTGATGAAAGGCGGGGTGGTGGTGAGGCGCTGAAGGAGGACGGAGCCGCGGGCCGAAGACGGCGGGCGTCAGGTTAAGTCAGCGTTGATTGATGACGTAACTCTGACCCGCCCGCGGTTACGTTTCTTCACCCCGTCGTACACATTTTCGTCCTTCCGTCCGCGCCTTCGGACGCGGCGAAAAAAGGCCCGACGGTTATCTAAATCGTGCTAACTTGTCCCTCCGTTAAGACCCGCCGAAGCGCTCGGCGCCATCCCGTTCAGAGGAGTTTTCAAGTCACATGCGTCATTCCCCACGCAGGCTTTTCGTCGCCCTCGCCGCCGCGCTCGCCCTCTGCCTGTCGGCCGCCGCGGCGCGCGCGCAGGCCGCCTTCGACAAGGACGAGTTCGCGGCGCGGCGCGCGAAGCTGTTCGCGCAGATCGGCGACGGCGTCGCGGTCGTCTTCGCCGGCCAGCAGCACGAGCACGCCGTCAAGTTCCGGCAGGCCCCGGACTTCTTCTACCTGACCGGCGTCGAGGAGCCGGGCGCCGTGCTCCTCCTCGTCGGCCCCTCGAAGCAGAGCATCGTGTTCGCGCACCGGCGGCCCGGGTGGAAGATCAACGTCGAGGGGCCGGGCATCCTCGACGAGCCGCAGCCGGCCGCGCGCTACGGCCTGACGCAGGTCATGCCGCTCGGAGACTTCTTCAACGTCTTCAACTTCGCGGCCCGCAGGGCGCAGAAACTCTACGCGCCGCTGACCGCGCCCGACACGCTCCAACACAACCGCGGCGAGCAGGAGGGGCACGAGACGGCGCTCGCCGCCAACCCGCTCTTCCGCTACACGCCCGCCGTCCGGCAGGCGGTCGCGCGCCTGCGCGAGCTGCACCCGCACCTCGCCGTCGCCGACATCAACCTCCTGCTCGACCGCCTGCGCTGGGTCAAGACGCCCTACGAGATCGAGCGGCTGCGGCGTAGCGGCCGGATCGGGGCCGAGGGCCTGAAGGCGGCCGTCCGCGGCACGCGCCCCGGCATGTTCGAGTACGAGCTCGAAGCCGCCGCCCGCTTCGTCCAGACCAAGCTCGGCGCGCGCGGCGACGCCTTCACGCCCATCGTCGCCTCGGGGCCGAACACCGTCACGTGGCACTACCAGCGCAACGACCGCCGGATGGAGGCGGGCGACGTGGTGCTGATGGACTACGGCGCGGACTTCGACTACTACACCTCGGACATCACGCGGACGTGGCCCGTGTCGGGCGCCTTCACGCCCGAGCAGGAGAAGATGTACCGCTGCGTCCTCGAAGCGAGGGACGCCATCATCGCGGTGATGAGGCCGGGCGCGACCATCAAGCAGATGCAGGACGCGGCCGAGGAGGTCTACAAGCGGCACGGCTTCCACCGCCAGTTCCTCGAACTCGGCCGCTACGTCGGCCACCCCATCGGCCTCTCCGTCCACGACGTGGGCGGCGACGACCGCGAAGCGCCCTTGCAGGCCGGCGTCGTCTTCAACGTCGAGCCGCTCCTTGAGTTCCGCGACCGCAAGATTCACATGCGCCTCGAAGACACCGTCCTCATCACCCCCTCCGGCGCGGAAAACCTCACGGCCTCCGTCCCCGCCGACATCGAATCGGTCTACGCGCTGATTAAGCAGAAGGGGCTGACGGTTGAGTGAAAGCGCGGGGGTCGGGGCGCGCAAGGCGGGGTGGCGGAGGGCTTCTGTAATCCCGCATCCCGCGCCCCGACTCCCGCGCCCCTCCCGGTCTGGAATCTTTTCCCCATTCGCACTTTCTCCCTGTCGTTAGCAGGTTAGCCATTCCTCCTCAGGTGAACGACGAACCCCCAGTCCGACGGGCTGGGGGTTCGGTCGTTTCGGGGGGCCGTGTTGAACCGGTTTGGCCGAGACGGGAGCGGGTCTTGATGAGCGCCTTCGCGAAATGCGTTTTACTCTTCCTCCTCAACTGGCTCGACGCCCAACTGACCATCCTCTGGGTGCGCGCGGGCGTGGCGACCGAGGGCAACGGGCTGATGGCCTACCTCTTAGAGCTCGGCAACGCGCCGTTCCTCCTCACGAAGCTCGCCGTCGGCGCGCTCGTCGCCTACACGCTCTACCGCTTCTCCGACATCCGTCTGGCGCGGCGCGGCCTGCGGCTCGTCCTCGGCCTCTACCTCGCGCTCATGCTCGTCCACGCCGCCACCGGGGCCTCCGCCCTCGGCTGGCAGCCGCCCGACGCCCTCATCACCTTCATGTCGCGCCTCTTCTGAAGCGGCCCTCCTGCCGCGCCCTCAAGGCACGCCCGCGCCGCGCGCCGGCCTGACCGAGACTCGCCCGCTCCCGCCCGCGGTTCCGTCCGTCCTTGCCGGAACTTTCCGCCCGCCCCGCCGGAATCCCCTGCGAACGGATTTCGCCCGCACGCGTCTCGCGCGTGATCCCCGACGGCGGGGTTGTTTGAACACCTCGGCCCGCCGCTTCGTAGTAAAATCTGCTCAACGCGCGGGCGCGGGCGGGCATCCTATGAGACGTTTCGCGCCGAAAGGATTTATGAAAGCTTCCGGGAATAAAGCCATGTACAGACTCACGGCCCGACAGATTCTGAGCATCGCGCTGCTGTCGGCGACGTTCGCCGCCGCCGGCGTCGCCTGCCTCGACCGCTTCGGCTCGCGCCTCCAGCCCCCGACGGCCGCCTTCTCCGAGGCCGACCCGTCGGCCGAGGTCGCCGGCGTCACAGACCCCTCGGTCGCCACCGACGAGCGCAACAACATCGAGGTCTTCCGCGCCATCTCGCCCGGCGTCGTCTCCATCAACACGACGACGCAGCCGCGCGGCTTCTTCGACCCCGGCGGGCAGGGCTCCGGCTCCGGCTCGGTCATCGACGAGCAGGGGCACATCCTGACGAACAACCACGTCGTCGACGACGCCTCGGCCGTCGCCGTCAGCTTCGGCGGCGACAAGACCTACCCGGCCCGCGTCGTCGGCCGCGACCCGGACACGGACCTCGCCGTCATCCGCGTCGAGAACGCCCCGCGCGAGTTGCTGCGCGTCGTGCCGCTCGGCGACTCCGACCGGCTCGTCGTCGGGCAGAAGGTCTTGGCCATCGGCAACCCGTTCGGCCTCGACCGCACGCTGACGACCGGCGTGATCTCGGGCCTTCAGCGCCCCATCCGCGCGCAGAACGACCGCATCATCGAGGGCGCCATCCAGACCGACGCCTCGATCAACCCCGGCAACTCGGGCGGCCCGCTGCTCGACTCGCAGGGGCGCATGATCGGCATCAACTCGCAAATCCTGACGCCCGCGGGCGGCTCGGTCGGCGTCGGCTTCGCCGTCCCCGTCAACATCGCCAAGCGCATCGTCCCGCAGCTCATCCGCGAGGGCCGCGTGGTGCGGCCCAAGCTCGGCGTCTACCCGCGCGCCGTCTCCGACCTGCGCGGCCTGCGCCTGCCCGTGCAGGAAGGGCTCCTCATCCTCCAGCTCGACCCGGCCGGCTCGGCCGCGCAGGCCGGCCTGCGCAGCGTGACGCAGGACGAAAACGGCGACCTCCTGCTCGGCGACATCATCCTCTCGATTGACGGCGAGAAGACGGCCGAGCAGAACGACCTCTTCCGCATCCTCGACAAGCATCAGTTCAACGACGTCGTGCAGGTCGAAGTCTTACGCGACGGCCGCCGCGCCACCCTCCCCGTCCGCCTCCTCCCCGAGCCGCAGCGCCGGGGCATCTTCAGAAGGCAGTAAACGGGCGTCGGGCGACGGGTTGAGAGCGACTTGCTTCTCCCCGTCGCCCTGCGCCCGTCGCCCGTCGCCGTGCCTCATGCCTGAGACTCAACACTTCGTCAACGACGGTTACGGCTGGCAGTGCAAGCGTTGCCGCGCGGCGGACGACGCGCCCGCCGCCGACGCCCCCCTTCCCCGTTTCTTCAGCGAGGGCGAGGCCGAAGACCGCGAGCCGCGCCTCTCATCGCCCCTCCTCGCCCGATGGAAAGACGATGCCGGCCGCGCCCTCGTCTGCCCACGCTGCGGCGTCGAAGAGTCAATTAAGAATTAAGGCAACAAGATAGATGGCTCACCACGACAGCCACCTGACAAGCTCGCTTCTACTCGACAGGCTGAACTTGTCAGGTATCGCGGATTTCTGATGCCCGCGCAAGAAGAAGGCCGGGGGGCGAAGTTCAAATTCGCCCCCCGGCCTTTTGACTTTCAACCCGGAGGCGCGCTCAGTCGTCCGAGGCGGCGATGAGTAGGACGATGAGGAGCGTGACGCCCGCGCCGATGCCAACGCCGATAGCGATCTTGCCGCCGGTCGAGAGGTTGTTGCCTTTGGCCTTGAACACCTGCGGGTAGGCGACCTTCGTCGCGATGCCTGCCTTGTTCACAACGACGAAGCTCTCCGGGCCTGCCTCGCTGATGTAGCCTTCCAGCCTCGCCTTGTCGCGCAGCTCCAGCATGACGCGCGCGTCCTTGCCCGTGCCGAGTTTGTCCAGCTTCGCGCGGACCATTTCGACGCGTTTTGATTCCTTCTCCGCGGCCGACTTGGCAAGGGCGGGCGCGGCGGCCGCCTGTAGGAGCAGCGCGGCCAGCGTCACGGAACAGATTTTCTTCAGCATTGTTCTTCTCCTGCGGGGGGATTTCCCTCTTGCGAAGGTTGTGCGACCCCTCCGAGCAATCGCGGCACCGCGCGGCGCGCGCCTAGTCCTCGCTGGCGATGTAGAGTAAGACGATGAGGAGCGTGACGCCCGCGCCGATGCCGACGCCGATGGCGATCTTGGCGCCGGTCGAGAGGTTGTTGCCCTGCGCCTTCCTGACCTGCGGGTAGGCGACGGCCGTCGTCTTGCCGGCGGAGTCGGTGACGACGAAGCTCTCGGCGCCGGCCTCGTTGATGTAGCCTTCGAGCTTGGTCTTGTCGCGCAGTTCGAGCCTGACGCGCGCGCCCTCGCCGGTGCCCAGCTTGGCTAGTTGCGTGCGCACCTTCTCGGCCCGCCTCGCCTCCTTCTCCGCGGCCGACTTGGCAAGGGCGGGCACGGCGACCGACTGTAGGAGCAGCGCGGCCAGTACGACGCGACAGATCTTCTTCAACATTATACTTTTCTCCTAGGGGAAGATTCCCGGATGGGACGGTCGAGCCTTCGAGGGCAATTGCGGTGCCGCGCGTGGATGTCGGGCGCCGGAAGCTTTTGCCGGGGCACGGGCGCCGCCCAGCGCAGGAAGAATCCGGCGGGTGCAGCGCGGGGGCTGCGCGTTCGGTGACAACGCAGCAGGGCTGGGGGCCTGCTTCATACCATCAAAATTTCCTACACCCTCCTTACGGTGAGTCAAATATATTTTCGCCTTAATTCTTAATTGCTCCTCCCCCCCACGATTTACGATTCGCGCCCGCGGGATTTACTATTGACGGGCGATGAACGAACAGGCTTTTCAGACTTTGGAGTACGACGGCTTGCGGGCGCTGGTGCGCGAGCGGGCGCAGACGCCGATGGGGCGCGCGCGGGCCGACGCGCTCGCGCCGCTCGCCTCGGCGGCCGAGGTGCGGCGCGCGCTCGCGGCCGTGACGGAGTGCGTCGAGCTGCGCAAGCGCGGGGCGTCGTGGTCGTTCGGCGAGCTGGCCGACCCGGACGAGGCGCTCGCGCGCCTGCGCGTCGAGGGGACGATCCTTGAGCCGCTGACGCTGCTCGAACTGGCGCGCCTGTGCGAGCAGGCGGCCGACG
>DATMVI010000263.1:0-6167 GCA_035563275.1 Pyrinomonadaceae bacterium | reverse complement strand
GGCCGGCGCGCGCGGGCCGGGCGGGGCTTCGCGGGCGGGGAATGCGAGTTGCCACGGGGCGGGGCGAAAACTTCTCCCCGGCCTCCCGCCGGGAACGATCAAAGGGCATTCAAGGAGATTTTGGTGATGAAAAGATTCATGGCTTCCACGCTGAGCCTCGCGCTGCTGTTGGCCGCGGCCGCGCCGGCCGCGTCGGCGCAGACGCGCTCGCGCTTCGGGCGCAAGTCGCGGACGGCGGCGATCATCGGGGCGGGCGCGCTCGCCGGCGCGCTCATCGCGGGCAAGAAGGGCGCGGCCATCGGGGCCGGCTCCGGCGCGCTCTACGCCTTCAACCGCCGCGCGGCCCAGCGCAACTTCTCTTCGCGCAACCGCCGCATCGGCACGGTGCTGGGCGGCGCGGGCCTCGGGGCGGGCTTAGGCGCGGCCTTCGGCGGCAAGCGCGCGGCCGCCGTCGGCGCGCTAGCCGGCGCGGGCGGCTCCTACCTCTACACGAAGAAGAGCCGCCGCTACCGCCGCCGCTTTTAACGGAAAAAGGTGGCGGGTGAAGTGTGACGGGGGCCGGGGAAAGTAAGTCGCTTTCCCCGGCCCCCGTCACACTTCACCTTTTTCTTCTTTACCGCTTCTTGAAATCGACGTGCTGCTCGACCGAGGCGTAGATGCGCAGGTACATCTTCGTCTCCTCGGGGATGAGGTGGCGCCAGTTGGCGCCGCCGCGCTCGATGTACTTGGGCAGCCGCAGCGGGTTCGAGTTGTAGCCCGCGGCGAGGAGGTCGGGCTGGGTCGCGATGCCCGAAGCCAGCGCCGCCTGCACTTGCTCCTTCTTCCGCAGGATGTTCCAAGTGTCCTGCATGTAGAGCAGCATCGCCTTGAGCGCGTTGTCGTGGTCGCGCATGCCCTCGACGAAGTCTTCGTGCAGGCCCACCTCCGGGTGCTGCTCGCGGATGACCTTGTAGGTCGGCGGGATCATCTGCACCATCCCGCCCGCCCCGGCCGAGCTGACCGAGTAGCGGTAAGTGTGGCCCGAGTTCAGCGCGTAGAGCGTGTAGACCTCGTTGAAGATCGAGGCGTGGTCTTCGGTCTTGAAGCGTTTGTGGTCAACGTGCTCGACGAGGCACAGGCGCTCGGCCGCTTCGAGCACGCCCGGCTCGACCGGCTTGCCGAGGCGGGACAGCTCAAAGGCCGCTTCGTCGAGGCCGCGGCGGACGTAACTCCGGCCGGCGCGCACCATCTCGGGCGAGCCGAGCGCGGGGTGCGCCGAGGTGTAGAAGGCGATCTCGCTCAGGCGGCCGCCCTTCTCCACGGGGTAGCGCACGATGAGCGGTTCGAGCGCGCGGCCCGCCATGTCCGTCACGCTGACGGCCGTGTTGACGTAGTTCGGCCGCTCGATGCGCAGCTTCAGAGGCACGCCCAGCGCCGTCCGCACCACGGCCTCCGCGCCCTTGCTCAGGAACAACTCTTTCGGCAACTCGACGAGCTGCACGCCGGGGCCGGCCGCATCGCTGACGGCCAGCATGACGGCGTCAGTCACCTCCGGCGCGGGCTGCGCTTCGAGCAGGCGGCGCGCCTCGCGGATGCGCGACTGCACGCGGCCGAGCGCGCTCTGTTCGGGCAGCAGCGCCGACGCCTCGACCGTCGTCGCGCGGGCGGGGTGGCCCGGCGACGCGGGCGCGCCCCACAGACGCGCGAAGACGGGCGTGAACAACACGACGAGCGGGAGAACAGAAAAGAGCGTCTTTCTCATGTGCGAGGTTCCTCGTTTTTTGTGCTGCTGAAACCCGGAAAGTTGTTCGGGGGAACGCGAATTTGACGTTGGGCGGAGTGTTGCAGTTGTATGATGAAACGCTTTCAATTTGCCCGACAGACCGAACAAAAACCGTGCGCACGCCGGGGGCGCATTCTTGGCGCGCGCGCCCGCCGTGTGCTCTAATGAGTCGCGAGACAACCAAATTTTGATTAGGGATTTTTGATTTAGTCATCGGCCGGCGCCAGCCGTCAGTTGTTCGTCTTTAACTGACAACGGACGGCCGGCGCCGGCCGACTTCGAACCGCGAATCAAAAATCAAAACTCTCCCGAGGCTTTTATGAGCACGAAGACGGACGCACCGGCCGGGCGGCGCGAGCGGCGCGAGCGCTTCGAGACCTCGTCGGCCATCCCGCTGCCGAACGACTTCAACCCCTCGAACACCGAGGCCCCCGACTACGAGCGCGACTTGGGCGCGCCCGGCGATTTCCCCTACACGCGCGGCGTGCGCCGCAACATGTACCGCGGCCGCCTCTGGACGATGCGCCAGTACGCCGGCTACGCCACGGCCGAGGAGTCCAACGCGCGTTACAAATATCTTCTTTCGCAGGGCACGACCGGCCTCTCCGTCGCCTTCGACCTGCCGACGCAGATCGGGCTGGACTCGGACGACCCTCTGGCGGCCGGCGAGGTCGGCAAGGTCGGCGTCGCCATCGATTCGCTCGAAGACATGGAGCGCCTCTTCGACGGCATCCCGCTCGAAGAGGTTTCGACCTCGATGACGATCAACGCCACGGCGGCGACGCTCCTGTGCCTCTACGTCGCCGTCGCGCGCAAGCAGGGCGTCCCCGCCGGCCGACTTCAGGGCACGATCCAGAACGACATCCTCAAGGAGTACATCGCCCGCGGCACCTACATCTACCCGCCCGCGCCCTCCCTGCGCCTCGTCACCGACACCTTCGCCTACTGCGCGCGCGAGGTGCCGAACTGGAACACGATCTCCATCTCCGGCTACCACATCCGCGAGGCCGGCTCGACGGCCGTGCAGGAGGTGGCCTTCACGCTCGCCGACGCCGTCGCCTACGTCGAGTCGGCGGTCGCCGCCGGGCTCGTCGTCGACGAGTTCGCGCCGCGCCTCTCCTTCTTCTTCAACGCGCACAACAACCTGCTCGAAGAGGTGGCGAAGTTCCGGGCCGCGCGCCGCCTCTGGGCGCGGCTGATGCGCGACCGCTTCGGCGCGCGCGACCCGCGCTCGCAGATGCTCCGCTTCCACACGCAGACGGCCGGCTCGACGCTCACCGCGCAGCAGCCCGAGGTCAACGTCGTCCGCACCACCATTCAGGCGCTCGCCGCCGTGCTCGGGGGCACGCAGTCGCTCCACACCAACTCGATGGACGAGGCGCTGTCGCTCCCGACCGAAGCGAGCGCGCGCCTCGCCCTGCGCACGCAGCAGGTCATCGCCCACGAGTCGGGCGTGGCCGACACCGTAGACCCTCTGGCCGGCTCCTACGCCGTCGAGCACTTGACGGACGAGATCGAGCGGCGCGCGCTCGACTACATCGAGAAGATAGACGCCGCGGGCGGGATGCTGCGCGCGATCGAGACCGGCTACGTGCAGCGCGAGATACAGGAGGCGGCCTACGGGTACCAGCGGGCCGTCGAGGCCGGCGAGGCGGTCGTCGTCGGCGTCAACCGCTTCCGCGCCGAAGAGGAGGCGCCGGTCGAGACGCTGCGCATTGACCCTTCAATCGAGCGCGCGCAGGTCGAGCGACTCCGCGCGCTGAGGGAACGCCGCGACGCCGGGCGGGTCGAAGTCGCCCTCACGCTCTTGGAGGACGCGGCCCGCGGCACCGACAACCTCCTGCCGCGCATCCTCGCCTGCGTCGAGGCTTACGCCACGGTCGGCGAGATCAGCCACCGCCTGCGCCGCGTCTGGGGCGAGTACCGCGAGGCCGTCACGGTCTAGCGCGCCCGGAGAAACGTCCTCAGTCAGATTCGAACGCCGAACGGGGAATCGAACTTTGAAAAAGACTCTCGCCCTGAAAACAACTCGCGCCCTGCCGCCGAAGACTTTCGCCGCCGTCGCCCTCGCGCTGCTCGTCGCCCTCGCCGCGCCGGCCGCCGCGCGCGCGCAGGCCGCCGACGACTCAAGCCCCGAGGCGGTCGTGCGCGCCTTCTACGACTGGTACTTGGGCAGCCTCAACCGCGAGGACTACCACGCGCTCAGACGGCGCCGCGAGGCGCTCCGCTACCTGACGCCGCAGTTCCACCGCCGAGCCCCGCGCATCATCTCCGAGCAGATGGTCGACATCTTCATCTGCGCGCAGGACTGGCAGCCCGAGTGGGGCAACGACCTCGCCGTCTCCGCCTCGCCGCCCCGCGCCAACCGCGCCCGCGCCCGCGCCACCTTCAGGTACGGCGGCGACGCCCACACCACCGTCCGCCTCACCCTCGTCCGCACCGGCCGCGCGTGGCGCATCAGCGGGGCCGACTGCGGCGAATAGATCACGGAGGCCGGCCGCGGAAAAGTTCCGGCGGCGCGGCCCGCGCCATAATCTTGTGAAGGGTGTGCGAATAGAATAGCGAATCCGTATGCCGCACCTTTTAGAAGTTAAGAACCTCCAGACGCACTTCCCGACGCGCGCCGGTTTGGTGCGGGCGGTGGACGGGGTGAGTTTCCACGTGGGCGAGGGGGAGCTGCTGGGGCTGGTGGGCGAGTCGGGGTGCGGGAAGTCGATCACGGCGCTGTCGATCATGCGGCTGATCGCGCCGCCGGGGAAGGTGGTGGGCGGGGAGATTTGGTTCGCGGGGGAGAATTTGCTGGCGGCGTCGGAGGAGCGGATGCGCGCCATCCGGGGCGACGACGTGGCGATGATCTTTCAAGACCCGATGACCTCGCTCAACCCGGTCTACACGGTCGGCGAGCAGATCGCCGAGGCGCTGCGGCTGCACCGCGACCTGAACCGCAGGCAGGCGCGCGAGGCGGCCGTCGAGGCGATGCGCGAGGTGGCGATACCGGACCCGGGCCGGCGCGCCGACGACTACCCGCACCAGCTCTCGGGCGGGATGCGCCAGCGCGTGATGATCGCGATGGCTCTGGCGTGCGACCCGAAGCTGCTCATCGCCGACGAGCCGACCACCGCGCTCGACGTGACGATTCAGGCGCAGATACTTGAGCTGATCGACGAGCTGCGGCGGACGCGGAACCTCGCCGTGCTCCTCATCACGCACGACCTCGGCGTGGTGGCCGAGGTGGCCGACCGCGTCTGCGTGATGTACACGGGCCGCATCGTCGAGGAGTCGCCGGTCGGCGAGTTGTTCGCGCGGCCGAAGCACCCTTACACGGAGGGCCTGTTGCGGTCGGTGCCGAAGCTGACGAGCGCCGAGGTGGGCCGGGCCGAGCGTTTGCAGACCATCGAGGGGACGGTGCCGAAGCCCTCGAACCTGCCGCAGGGCTGCCACTTCGCGCCGCGCTGCCCGCACCGCATGCCGCGCTGCGTCGAGGGCGACCTCCCGCTCTACCAGCTCGAAGGCGGCGTCTCGGTGCGCTGCGTGCTCTACGACCTCGCCGCCGCCGTCACCGCCGACAAGCAGATAAAAGGAGTAGACAGTAGTCAGTAGTCAGTAGCCGGTAGGCGCTCCGCCCCACGACGGCTGACGCCGGCACCCGAACGATTAATTAGAGACTGTCTTTGTACTGACTACTGACTACTGACTACTGTCTACCTGATTTTATGAGCGCAAACGAACGAGGACAGACCGTGCCGCGGGCCGAGGTGTCGGCGGCGCGCGCGGAGGAGTCGCGCGACGGCGCGGAGGAGTTGGTGCGCGTGCGCGGGCTGGTCAAGCACTTCCCCGTGCAGGAGAGCGACGACGTGGTGCGCGCCGTGGACGGCGTGACGTTCGAGATTTTCCGCGGCGAGACGCTGGGGCTGGTCGGCGAGTCGGGCTGCGGCAAGTCGACGGTCGGGCGCTGCCTGCTGCGGCTGATCGAGCCGACGCGGGGCGAGGTCACGTTCGAGGGGCGCGACGTGCGCGCGCTGGCCGGCGACGATTTGCGCCGCCTGCGCCGCGAGATGCAGATCATCTTCCAAGACCCTTACGCCTCCCTGAACCCGCGGCTGCGCGTGCGCGACATCGTCTCCGAGCCGCTCGTCGTCCACGGCATCGGCGAGCGGCGCGAGCGGCGCGAGCGCGTCGCCGACCTGCTCCGCAAGGTCGGCCTCGACCCCGACTACATGAACCGCTACCCGCACGAGTTCTCGGGCGGGCAGCGCCAGCGCATCGGCATCGCCCGCGCCCTCGCCTTAAACCCGAAGCTCATCGTCGCCGACGAGCCCGTCTCGGCCCTGGACGTCTCCGTGCAGGCGCAGGTCATCAACCTCCTCGAAGACCTGCAAGCCGAGTTCGACCTCACCTACCTCTT
>DATMVI010000262.1:0-2870 GCA_035563275.1 Pyrinomonadaceae bacterium | reverse complement strand
GTCAAACAACAAAAAGAGCGGGCCCGCGTGGCTTCCCGACAGGAAGCAGGCCCGCTCCGAACGAGTCTCTAGGTGTTAGTTAGAGAGTTGGGAGCGGGAGGCCCGCCCCCGCTAAATCAAACTTGGTTGTCCAGAATCTGCCGGTTAAGGCGACCCCCGACGGGCGCGCCTTCGAGCTTCGCCGCGCACCGCGGCGCGGGCTTGAAGACGAACCGACCGGCCAGCGACATGCCCGCCGCGGCGGCGCGACGCTCGCCCCGGGAGCGGGCGGTCGCCTGCCCGTCGCCCTTCAGGGCGAACGCGCGCGTGTACCTGTCGCGAATCGTGTTCGTCATCATCATTCCCGTTCCTAATCCGTTTCCGACTCTACCGGCGAACAGCCGGCCCGAAGTGACGCCTATGTATAAGGCAGACCACTTTACGTTGTCAAGCACTTTTTTCAGGGCGCGGAAAATTCTCTTTTCCGGGCCGTCGCGCCGGGTGCGGGCGGAAGAGAGAACGCCGCCGCGGGCGGTTCTTGCGCGCGCTGCGGGCGGGAGGGTTGACGTTGCGGGTCTGGGACGGCGCGGCCCGCGTCAGTCGTGCCAGAACTCGCGGGTGATGATGCGGCGGGCCTCTTCGAGGCTGAGGTCGCCGCGCGAGAGCTTGCGGCCCAGCGTGTCCTCTTCGCCGGACGCGCCGGCCCGCGTGCGGAGCGCGGCCTGTTCGGGCGTGATGCCGGCCTCTTCGAGCCGGCGCGCCCCGGCGGCGTCAAGGCAGCCTGCGTCGAGCCACGCTTCGACCTCTTCGGCGTCGTCGAAGCCTTGCCCGACCCACTCGCGCGCGACCTCGGCGGGGTCTCTGCCGCCGGTCGCGTCAGCGCCGCGCCGCGCCAGAACCGACGAGACGGCGCGGGCCGTCTCATACGCTTCGTCAGACTCGTGTCCCATCGCAGGCTCCTCGTCAGTGCGTTCAATCTACAGCGCGGCGGGGCCGTTTGTCTTGCGGCGCGGGAAGGGGTAAAACATTCGTGCCCTCCGGGACGCCGCATCGGGGCGCGAGGGCGCGAAAGAGATGAAGCCTGCAATCGTCGCCGTCGGCGGGTTCAGTTCCAACTCGGGCAAGACGACGCTCGTGTGCGAGTTGCTGCGGGCGCTGCCCGGCTGGGAGGCGATCAAGATGACGCGCGGCCACTACCGCTCGTGCGGGCGCGACCCGCACGCCTGCTGCGTCAGCCCGCTGCTCGGCGACGAGCCGCTCGTGCTCTCGGGGCGCGGGGCGACCTACGCGGCAGGCAAGGACACGGGCCGCTACTGGGAGGCGGGCGCGTCGAACGTCCACTGGGTGGTCTCGACGGACGCGCAGGTGGCGCAGGGGTTCGCGGCGGCGCTCGGACGCGTGCGGTCGGAGGGCGTGCTGGTCGAGGGCAACAGCTTCCTACGGCACGCCGACGCGGACTTCACTCTCATGGTCGCGCGCGCAGACCGCCCGCAGATCAAGCCGACGGCCCGCAGGGTCTTGTCGAAAGCCTCCGCCCTCTACCTCTCGCAGCTTGACGACGGCCTCGACCCGGGCGCCGTCGAAAACTTCCTCCGCGAGCTGAAAGTCGGGGAGGCGGCCGGCGGGCCGGCGGCAATCGAGACGGTCTACACGCGCGATTCTTTCCCGCAGTTAGTCGAACGGATTAAGGCGGCGCAAGGTGTCGGCGCGGGTCGGATGCGGCGGGCGGTTTAAATCCTGAAGGTCTTTAATGCCGAAGGGCCGGCCGGGTGATGACTCTCGGGCGGCTTGAGAAAAGATGAAGGGTCGAATCTTCCAACTGAGCTGTTCCGACGGTGGCGTGCCGAAGCTGGCGGTGCGCGAGGCCGTGCTGACGCCGGAAGGTCTCGAAGGCGACCGGCAGAGAGACCGCCGCTACCACGGCGGCCCCGAGCGCGCCCTCTGCCTCTTCGCGCTCGAACGCATCCTCGAATTGCAGGGCGAGGGACACCCCATCTTCCCCGGCTCGGCGGGCGAGAACGTCACCACGTTCGGCCTCGACTGGTCGCGCCTGCGTCCCGGCGCGCGGCTCGCGCTCGGCGACGAGGTCGTCGTCGAGATCAGCAGCTACACCGTCCCCTGCAAGGTCATCGCGGCCTCGTTCGCCGGGGGCGAGTTCAAACGCATCTCGCAGAAAGTCCACCCCGGCGACGCGCGCCTCTACGCCCGAGTCCTCCGCGCGGGCCAACTCTCGGTCGGGCAAACCATCACCCTGCTGAACGGCTCGGAAGCCTAAAGACAAAAAGCGGGGGCCCGGCCGCGTGGGAGGGCGTCTCAACTCTCATCAACTATTCCTTGATGAGAGTTGAGACGCCCTCCCGCGCGGCCGGGCCCCCGCCTTGAGATGCACCCGGCAGGGCTCGAACCTGCGACCTGCGGCTTCGAAGGCCGACGCTCTATCCAACTGAGCTACGGGTGCGCTTCTTCGCTCTGGCGCGGGCAATAGTAGCACGGGCGACCCGCGCCGCTTTAACGTGCCGGCGGGGCCGCGGCGTCGCGGCCGTGGAACTCTTTGCGGATGAAGCGGACGAGGTCGTTGATGCGCTTCTCGTCGAGGCGGTTCTTGAAGGGGGGCATGCCGTCGCCGCCGTCGCGAATCTGCTCGGCCAGTTCCTCGTCGGAATCGTCGCGGCCGCGCTCGCGCAGGTTCGGGACTTTGAGAGTCTTGCCGCCGTCGAACTCGGCGACGCCGCCCGTCCCGTCGGCCTTGTGGCAGCGGATGCAGAACTGCGCGAAGTCGGCGCCCGTGGAGGCGAACTCGTCGGGCGCGCCGGCGGGCGAGCCCGCGGCCGGCCTGACCGCGGGGGTCGGGCGCGCGTTGGCGGTCGGGTCGGGCGCGGCGCTGTCGCCGC
>DATMVI010000261.1:0-4052 GCA_035563275.1 Pyrinomonadaceae bacterium | reverse complement strand
CGGCCGCGGCGCGGCAGGCGGGTGTGCCGCGCCCCGAGCACCCGCGCCCCGACCTCATGCGCGCCGACTGGCAGACGCTGAACGGCCGCTGGGAGTTCGAGTTCGACGACGCCGACCGCGGGCTCGCCGAGCGCTGGCACGCGCCCGCCTCGGCGAAGCGCTTCTCGAAGACCATCGTCGTCCCCTTCGCCTTCCAGTCGAAGGCGAGCGGCATCGGCGAGACGGCCTTCCACGACGTGGTCTGGTACCGCCGGGCCGTGCAGGTTCCGGCCGGCCTCGCGCGCGCGGGCCGCCGCGTCGTGCTCCACTTCGGCGCGGTCGATTACGAGGCGACGGTCTGGGTCAACGGCGAGCACGCGGGCGCGCACCGCGGCGGCCACGTCGGCTTCTCCTGCGACGTGACCGACCTGCTCAGGCCCGGCGAGAACGCTTTCGTCGTCCGCGTCCGAGACCCCTCGGCCGACCGCACCGTGCCGCGCGGCAAGCAGTTCTGGCGGCCCAAGTCCGAGGGCATCTGGTACACGCGCACGACCGGCATCTGGCAGCCCGTCTGGCTGGAGTCGGTCGACCCCGTCCACGTCAGGCGCCTCCGCATCACGCCCGACGTGGACAACTCGCAGGTCAGCGTCGAGGCGGTTTTGAGCAGGGCGGCGCCGGGCCTGAAACTGCGCACGACGGTGAGCCTGAAGGGCGAGACGCACGCGCAGTCCGAGGTCACGGCGACGGGCGCGCGCCCCGTCGCCGTCCACCGCCTCACGGAGCAGAGGTTGTGGGCGCCGTGGGAGCCGACGCTCTACGACCTCGCGGTCGAACTCGTCGGGGCGGACGGCCGCGTGCTCGACCGCGTCGAGAGCTACTTCGGCCAGCGCAAGGTGAGCACGCGCGACGGCCGCGTCTACCTCAACAACTACGCCTACTACCTGCGCCTCGTCCTCGATCAGGGCTACTGGCCCGAGAGCCTGCTCACGCCGCCCTCCGACGAGGCCATGCGCTTCGACATCGAGACGGCGAAGGCGATGGGCTTCAACGGCGCGCGCAAGCACCAGAAGGTCGAAGACCCGCGCTGGCTCTACTGGGCCGACCGCCTCGGCTACTTCGTCTGGGGCGAGATGGCCAACGCGCAGGACTACACGGACGAGTACGTCGCGCGCTTCACGGACGAGTGGCAGCAGATCGTCGCGCGCGACTACAACCACCCGTCCGTCATCGTCTGGGTTCCCCTCAACGAGTCGTGGGGCGTGCCCGAAATCTACGCCAGCCGCCCGCAGCAGGAGCACGCCAAGGCGATGTATCACCTCCTGCGCTCGCTCGACCCGACGCGCCTCGTCGTGGACAACGACGGCTGGGAGCACACCGACGAGACAGACCTCTTCGCGCTGCACGACTACGCGCGGACGGGCGAGGAGCTGGCCGAGCGTTATAAAATCCTTGAGACCGACCCGGCGCGCGTCCCGCGCAACGGCCGCGACGCGCTGGCCCTCGGCTACGAGTACAACGGCGCGCCGTTCGTGCTCACCGAGTTCGGCGGCATCGCCTACCGCGCGGGCGCGCAGCGGGCCGAGGGCGAGTGGGGCTACTCCGGCATCGAGCCGACGAAGGAGGCGATGCTCAAGAGGCTCGACGGCCTCGTCGCCGCCGTCGTCGCCAACAAGGCGTGGGCCGGCTTCTGCTACACGCAACTGACCGACGTGGAGCAGGAGATCAACGGGCTGATGACCTACGACCGCAAGCCGAAGGCCGCGCCCGCCGAGTTCAAGAGGATTTTCGAGCGAAGGTAGGAAGCAGTAGTCAGTAGACAGTAGACAGTAGTCAGGAGGAAGACCTTCGGTATCGAACGGTGCGGTTGTCAGCGTCAGCATCAATAACGCGGGGCGCTACTGACTACTGACTACTCCCTACTTTTGGGGGGCTTCGGGGTTGATCGACCGGGCAGCATTGGGGCGTGAGTTCCGCGACCGCTACGGGCGGGCGGCGCGCCTGTTTCGCGCGCCGGGCCGCGTCAACCTCATCGGCGAGCACACCGACTACAACGGCGGGTTCGTGCTGCCGATGGCGCTCGACCGCGAGACGGTCGTCGCCGCCGCCTCGCGCCCCGACCGCCGCGTCCGCGTCCACTCGCTCGACCTCGGCGAGACGGCCGAGTTCGACCTAGACCGGCCGGGCGAGCGCCGCCGCGGCCTGTGGCTCGACTACGTCGAGGGCGTGGCGCGCGCGCTCATCTCGCGCGGCGTGGGCCTCGGCGGGGCCGACCTGCTGATCCGCTCCGACGTGCCGGCCGGGGCCGGGCTGTCGTCCTCGGCGGCGCTGGAAATCTCGGCGGGGCTGGCGCTCGCGGGGGTCTCCGGGGCGCGCGTCGGCGCGGTCGAGCTGGCGCTGGCCGGGCAGCAGGCCGAGCACGAGTACGTGGGCGCGATGGTCGGCATCATGGATCAACTCGTCTCGGCGCTCGGGCGCGCGGGGCACGCCTTGCTGATAGACTGCCGCACGCTCGAAGCCACGCCCGTCCCGCTCGACACGAGGGAGGTGGCCGTCGTCGTCTGCGACACGCGGGTCAAGCACCAGCTCTCGTCGTCCGAGTACAACACGCGGCGCGAGGAGTGCGCGCGCGGGGTCGGACTGCTGCGCGAGTTCCTGCCCGGCATCGAGCAGTTGCGCGACGTGAGCGCCGGGGAGTTCGCCCGCCACGAGTCGAGCCTGCCGGAGCCGGTGCGCCGGCGCTGCCGCCACGTGGTGACGGAGAACGGGCGGACGCTGCGGGCGGCCGAAGCTTTGCGGGCCGGCGACCTCGAAGAGATGGGCCGCCTGATGTACGCCAGCCACGACTCGCTGCGCCGCGACTACGAGGTGAGCAGCGCGGAGCTCGACCGGCTCGTCGAGTCGGCCCGCGCGCTCGGCGGCGCCGCGCTCGGCTCGCGCATGACCGGCGGCGGCTTCGGCGGCTCGACCGTCAGCCTCGTCCGCCGCGACCGGCTCGAAGAGTTCACGAGCCACTCGGCCCGCGACTTCGTCTCGGCCTTCGGCCACGAGCCGGCCGTCTACGTCGCCGAGGCGGGTGACGGGGCGAAGGAAGTGCGGGATGCAGCATGATGAATGCGGAATGAAAGGCGAGCTGTCCCGCCTTCCGCATTCCGCGCCCCGCATTCTGATTTGAGTCTATGAGCAGCATCAGGGACGTGGCGCGGGCGGCCGGCGTTTCGACGGCGACCGTCTCGCACGTCGTCAACAACACGCGGTTCGTTTCGGAGGAGGTGCGGGCGCGCGTCCTCGAAGCGGTCGAGCTGTGCGGCTACTACCCGAACGCGCACGCGCGCAGCCTCGCCTCGGGCCGCAGCCGCATCCTCGGCCTCGTCGTCTCCGACATCTCGAACCCGTTCTTCCCCGAGCTGGTCAAGGCCATCGAGACGGCGGCCTTCGAGCGCGGCTACGACGTGATGCTCTCGAACACCAACTACGACCCCGAGCGCACCTCGCACTACGTCCGCCGCTTCATCGAGCGGAAGGTGGCCGGGGTCGCGCTGATGACCTCGGAGCTGGACACGACGCTCGTGGACGAGCTGGCGCGGCGCGAGGTCTCGGTCGTCTTCCTCGACCTCGGCGAGCCGGGCGTCCACATGAGCAACCTGCGCGTCAACTACGAGGCGGGCATCGAGGAGGCCATCCGGCACCTCGTCGCGCTCGGCCACCGCGACGTGGCCTTCGTCGGCGGCCCGGAGAACCTGCGCTCGGCCGCGCGCCGCCTCGAAGCCTTCCGCGCCTCGATGAGCCGCCACCTGCCGCACGCGCCCTTCAAGGTGCTGCACGGCGACTTCAAGCTCGAAGGCGGCAAGCGGGCCGGGCGCGGGATGCTCGAAGGCCGGGGCCTGCCGACCGCCGTCGTCGCCGCCAACGACATGATGGCCCTCGGCGTGATGGCCGAGTTCCGCGCCGCCGGCCTCAACGTCCCGCGCGACGTTTCCATCGTCGGCTTCGACGACATCGCCTTCACGGGTCTGGCCGAGCCGCACCTGACGACCGTCTGCCTGCCGCGCGGCGAGCTGGGCCGCCGCGCCGTC
>DATMVI010000260.1:0-7066 GCA_035563275.1 Pyrinomonadaceae bacterium | reverse complement strand
CCGACCTTGAGCGGTTCTTCGCCAAGCTGCTCGACGCCTACACGGACATCCTGCGCGAGAAGGGCGTGGCCCCGAACGACGTGGCGCGCGCCGCCAGCTACGCCATCGCCAACAGCTACAGCGTCTTCCGCGACGGCGAGGACCTGAGCGCGCGGCAGATGGACGGCCTGCGCGCGCAGGTGCGCGAGGCGCTCGCCGGGGACGAAGAGTTTCAGCGCCTCGACGACCGCCAGCGGCAGGAACTCTACGAGGGCTACGCGATCATCGGCATGTACGTCTTCTCGATGCACGACGCGGCCGTGCGCGCCGGCGACCGCGAGCTGACGGCCAAGCTCCGCGACCTCGCCCGCGCCCAGCTCGTCGAGACCTACGGCGTCCCCGCCGACCGCCTCCGCTTCACCGAAGCCGGCATCGAATTCTAAAAAAAGTGTGGCGGGCATCAGTCGCCGGGTGGCGGGGAAAGCAGCTTGCTTCTCCCCGCCACCCGGCGCCTCACGCCCGCCACACTTTTTTTACTCCCCGCGCGCGGCGACCCGTTCGAGGACTTCCCCGCCCCACGCGAGGCTGGCGGCGGCGAGGCGGCGCACGTCGGCGGCGAACTCCTCGGCGGGCGCGGGTTCGAGGTAGGTGCGCGTCAGCAGGAGGCTGCGCGACTCGGGCCGGTAGTCGAGCGCGCCGCCGCCCGTGTCGGCCTCGCCCCGCGACTCGGCGTCGAAGAACCCTTCGAGGACGCCCGGCCGCGGCTCGCCGTGGAAGCGGTAGACGAGCGCGGCGCAGACCAGCGCCTCGCCCTCCTCCCGGTGCTCGAAGAACAGCTCGGCCGTGCCGAGCATCACCCCGACGACCCGCTGGCGGTCGAAGAGGCGCGCCCCGCCCGCGACGCCGTGCGCGTCGAGCAGCGAGCTGACCATGCGCGAAGCTTCCCCCTTCGTCATCTTCGGAGCGCGCGCCCCGGCCGCCGCGCGCGCGAGCACGCTCGCCGCGTAGGCGTAGAGGGCGAACGACAGTCCTGTGTCGCGCGAGTACAAGTCGCCGCGTCCTTCGGTCGGGGGGCGCCGGTCGGGACGGCCTTCCTGTTTGTGCGCGAGGGGGTCGAAAAAAACTCAGTCGAAGTCGCCGCGCCGCGCCTCGTCGAACGGCACGCGCCGCGGCAGGTACGTCGCGTCGAAGCCGTGCGCGTTGTCGAATTCGGCGAAGCGGTGGACGACCGCGCCGCGGCCGGGCCGCACGAGCGGGTTGGCGAAGGGGCCGAGGCCGAAGAGGGTCGAGACGGGGTCGAAGCGGTTGACGTAGTGGACGTAGCGCGGCCCGTCCGGGTAGGAGCCGGCGGCCCCGCCGAAGGTCTCGACGTTGACGCGCGAGAGCACGCGCTCGGCCTCCCGGCGCGACAGGCCGTCTTCCAGCATCAGGCGGCCGCGCACGTCCTGCAAGGCGCGGCTCGTGATGAGCGCGCCCTGACTGTGCGCCATCAAATTCACCGTGCGCCCCGCCGTGATCTCTTCGTAGACGGTCGAGGCCAGAGCGTCCACGGCCGGGTTGCGGCCGATGTCGAGCGTGTCGCCGCCACTCTGGATGATGTCAACGAGCGCGCCCTGAGTGGCGTTGTGTATCCCGACGACGCGCGCGCCCGTGTGGTCGGCGATCTCGCGCAGCGAGTCGAACTGTGAGTCCTTCGTCGTCGAGATGCCGTTGACGTAGAGAATCGTCTGCCCGTTGTCGCGGCCCGAAGAGGGCAGCACGGGCGGGATTTCGGAGAGCGGCGTCGAGGGCGGAAACGTCCGGCCGTCGGCGCCGACGAAGTGTCCGTCGTAGCGCGTGTCCGCGCCGCGCGCGGGGGCGTGCGTCGCCCCAACGCAGGCCGACCGCGGGGCGCCGGCCCAGAGGGGCGCGCCCGTGCGGAGGATGCCGGTGCGCGCCGCCAAGCCTTCGGTCAGGCTCAGGGCGGCGTGCGGCGCTTCCGTGAAAGTCTCGGCCAGCGCGGGCGCGAGGTCGCGCGCGGCGCCGGCCAGCCCCGTCAAACCTTCCGCGAAGCGGACGCCCGCGCCCGCCAGTGTCTCGACGTTCCCGATCATCTTCTTAACGCCCCGAGTGCTCCAGCGTGTAGTCGACCGAGCCGGCCCCGCTGTAGAAGTCGTCCGAGTGGTAGCTGTTCAGGTTGTTGGCGAACTCGGCGAACATGGCCCACACCTCGCCGCGCTCCTCTTCGAGGTCGGCGTCGTGCAGCCAGTCCTTGACGAGGTCTTTGACGAAATCCACGCCCTTGTCCGCGGCCTTGTCGATCAGCAGGCCGGCGCCGGGGACGCGCGCCTTGACGATGTCGGTGGCCTTGCCGACGGGCACGAGGCCGAAGAGGAAATCGACCGCGCCGTCGATCTCGGCGTTCTCCTTGCCGCGCGCCTCGACGGCCGCCTCGAAGCCCTTGAAGATCGCCCCCGTCAGGCGGCCGAGGCGGAAGGCGAGCTGCTCCTTGATGGAGGCTTCGGAGTTCGTGCCCGGCTCCGGCGCGAGCGTGCGGTCGATGAGCGAGCGCGTGCGCGAGCCCACGTTCGGGTAGTACTCGATGGCCGACTGGAGCGAGCGAATCTGGCCGACGAGTTCGCCGCGGACGGCCTCCTTGTACTCGCAGTCTTCGTTGAAGGCGGTGGCCTCGATGAAGTTGCGCAGCGCCGAGGCGCGGCCCGCCTCGTCTATGTTCTCGCCCGTCTGCGGGTCTACGCCGGTGGCGAGCAGGCGGTGGGTGAAGAACTCGGCGTTCGGGTGGAAGATGTCCTCGGCGATGCGGCCGTTGGCGAAGCGGACGTGCTCGGTGTAGCCGGAGGTGAACAGCTCGCCCATCGCGTCGGCCACGCCGGTGCGGCCCATGTAGTTCTGCGCGACCTCGGTGAAGAGGTTCAAGACCTGCTCGGTGGGCGGCTGGATGTCGGCCGCGCCGCGCACGAGCGTCGCCAGCGCGTTCTGGTAGCCGGAGTCGTAGCCGGCGATGCTGCGCGAGTGCCACTCCGGCTCGACGTGCGCGAGGAAGTCGCGCAGCTCGGACTGGCTCATCCGCTCAAGGCGCTGCTGCAAGACCTGCGGGTCGCCAGCCATCGCGCGCGCCGCGCCGAGGTTGAAGCTCTGCACCCACTCGGGGTCGTCGCCCCGCGCCATCTCCAGAGACTTGTCCACGTAGGCGTTAATCAAATCCTCCGAGCCGCTGAGGCCGACGATGGTTCCGGTGTACTCGTTGTTGGGCGGGCTGCTGAAGCGCGCGTCGTGGCCGAGGAGTTGTTCGACGAAGCCGGCGGGCAGTTGCCCGCGGTCGTAGGCCTCGCCGAGCGCGCGGGCGATGACGTAGCGGTCGGAGTCCGAGGCGAAGGGCTCGCTGATGTGGTGGCGGTTGCCGCCGGCCGCGCCGCGCAGGATGTCGTTGGCGACGCTCGGCGCGTACTCGTAAAGCTCGGCCATGAAGGCGGCCTGATACTCGGGCGAGCGGCGGCGGAGCTGGCCGGCCAGCTCGATGGCGGCGTCGCCGTAGCCGTAGCCGGCGCGGTTGAAAACGTCCTCGACGCCCTGCTCGATCTGCCGCTGCTCGCCGGGCGAGACGCCGTCGGCGACTTGGCCGGCGACGTTATGCAGCGCCTCGTCGGCCTGCGACGGGGAGGCTTGCGTCTCGCCCGCGCCGAGGAAGCGCGCGACCGTGCCCGCCGCCTCCGTCACCGTCTCCTGCACGACGTCGATCGTCTCCCTGACGCGCGACGCGATGTTACCCACGTCCAACATGGCGACTCCTTTAAACCGGCTGCCCGAACGGATGGCGACCCGCGGCCGGGCGCGGGCGGATTTATCGCTACGTCGAAGTTATCGGCGGCGCGGGGCAAAAGTTTCCGCCGGCGGCGGAGTTTTAGAGTTGAAGACGGCGGCCGGGCTCCCGGCCTCGGCCCGAACTTCAGCTCATCCCCGCGAGGGCGCGGATCGAGAACTCGAACGCCTTGTAGGCTTCCCTGAAGTAATGGATGTAGCGGTCTTTGTAGAGGGCGAGGGCGAAGAGGACGACGGCGAGGCCGACGGCCATCTTGACGGGGAGGCTCAGGAAGAAGACGTTGATCTGGGGCGCGACGCGGTTGACGATGCCGAAGAAGAGGTCTGTCAGGAGCAGCGCGATGATGGCCGGCGCGGCCAGTTGCACGCCGACGGAGATGACGCCGCCCGTGACGCGCGTGATGAACTCGGCGGCCGGCGTCCACCCGGCCTGCACCTGCGGGAAGCCGAGCGCGGGGACGACCTCGAAGCTGCGCAAAAGCGACCCGATGAAGAAGTGGTGCGCGCCGACGGCGAGGAAGAGGACGATGGCGAACTGCAACTTGAACTGGCCGAGTTCGGAGACGCGCGCCTGCAACTGCGGCGCGAACATCTCGGCGATGGTCGAGCCGCGCTGGAAGTCTATGACGCGCCCCGCGACCTGCACCGCCTCGAAGACGAGCGACGAGACGAACCCGAGCGTGTAGCCGACGAAAGCCTCCTTCGCCAGCAGCGCCATGAAGCCGAGGGGGCCGAACGGGAGCGGCCCGCCGTCGCGCGGCAGCTCGGCCGCGAGCGCCGGGTAGAGGATGACGACGAAGGCCGTCGCCGTCGCCACCTTGACGCGCGCCGGCACGGCCGCCCCGCCGAAGAACGGCACCACGATCAAAAACGACAGCATCCGCGCGAACGCCAGCCCCACCAGCACGAGGAACGCCTGCGGGCTTTGCCCCACCTCGAACGTCTGAAGGATGGTTTCGAGTAGCCTGAGAAACTCGTCCATGGAAAAGCAGTAGACAGTAGACAGTAGTCAGTAGCCAGTAGTCAGTAGAAAAGACCTTCGGCGGCGAATCGCCTGCGTGTCGGCGTCAGCAGACTCAACGCGGGGCGCTACTGACTACTGACTACTGTCTACTGTCTACTTCCTCAAATGCTGACCCCGACCTTGAGCATGGTGTCGAAGACGCGGGCGGTGAACTCGCGCAGGACGCCGAGCATCCAGCTGGCGAAGATGATGAGCACGAGGATGGTGGCGATGATCTTCGGGACGAAGGTCAGCGTCTGCTCCTGCACCTGCGTGAGCGCCTGAAGCAGGCTGATGACGAGGCCGACGACGAGGCTCGCCAGCAGCGGCGGCAGCGAGAGCAGCAGGATTAAATAGAGCGCCTCGCCCGCCAGTGAAACGTAGGTGTTCATCCTCCCCCTCCCTGTCAGCCGTCAGGTGTAGGCCAGCACGAGGTTGCGGATGAGGATCACCCACCCGTCCACGAGCACGAAGAGCAAGAGCTTGAAGGGCAGCGAGATCATCGTCGGCGAGAGCATGAACATGCCCATCGCCTGTAGGATGTTCGAGACCACCATGTCGATGATGAGGAACGGGATGAAGAGCAGGAAGCCGATCTTGAAGGCCTCGGTCAACTGGCTGGTGACGAAGGCCGGGACGACGATGCGGAAGTCGGTGACGAGAATCTCGGCCGGGTCGTTGCCGTTCTTGACGGCCATCCTCCGCGCGAGGTCGTAGAACATCTTGCGGTCGCGCTCGGCGGCGTGGCGTTCGAGGAAGACGCGGAGGGGTTCGCGCCCGCGCTTCGCCCCCTCGAAGATGGTCTTGACCGAGACCTCGGAGAAGATGGCCTCGCTGTCGCCGATCTGGCCGGCCTCGGCGTACATCTTCTCGACCACGGGGGCCATGATGAAGACGGTGAGGATGAGCGAGATGCCGGTGATGACCTGATTGGGCGGAACCTGCTGCGCGCCGAGCGCGTTGCGCAGGATCGAGAGCACCACCGAGATTTTGACGAACGACGTGAGCATGATGAGCGCGAACGGCGCGAGCGCCAGCGCCCCGAGCACGATCACCAGCACCACCGGGTTCGCCGTGCCCGTCCCGCCCGCGGCGGCGCGCGGCGGCGCCTGCGCCTGCGCCGCCGGCGCCTGCGCGCGCCGCTCGCCCGGCTCCTGCGCCGCGGCGGCCGGAGCGGCGGGGGCGGCCGGGCCGGCCGCCGCGGGCTCCTCCGCTCCGGGCGCCGCCTCTCCCGCGTTGGCCGCCGCCCCCTCCGCGCTCGCGCGGGGCGCGGCCGCGCCGAGGAAGAAGACGAGCGCCGCCGACAGCAGCAGCGCCGCCGCGCCCCACGCGCCCGCCCGCCCGACAACGTGCGTCCTCATCGCCCGTCCCCTTTCCGGTTCATCACGCGCGCCAGCCGCTCACTGAAAGCCTCGCGCACGGCCGCGGCGTCGCCGCCGAAGCTCGGCCTCTTGACGACCGCCGCGCGCTCGGCCTCGCCGGCCGACGCGGCGTCCAACTCGCTGACCAGCTCGACGCCCTTCTCCGACGAGGCGACGAGCAGCCAGCGCCCCGCCACCTCGACGACGTAGAGGCTGTTGCGCGCGTCGAGCGGCGCGCGCTCGACGACCCTCACCATCCCGCCCGGCCGCCCGACGGCGCTCAGGCGCGGCAGCAGCCAGCGGAAGATGACGTAGGCCAGCCCGCACACGAGGCCGAGCGCCAGAAGCGTCTGCACCAGCATCAGGAAGAAGTTGGCGCCGCCGCCCCCGCCCTCCAGCCCCCAGTCCTGCCGCAGCCAGAGCGCCGCGGCGAGAGTTCGTGAGTAAAGGGAAGCGGTCAGCATGATTTCGGAAGTCGTCAGTCGTCAGCCGTCAGTTTTTGTCTTTACTGACAACTGACAACTAAAGCGGGAATCAAAAACTCCCTCAGCCGTACAGGCTCGTGATGCGGACGCCGAGGCGGCCTTCGATGTCCACGAGTTCGCCGGCGGCGACGCGGCGGTCTTCGGCCACCAACTCGACCGGGTCGGTCGGCCGGCAGCCGAGTTCGAGCACCTGCCCCACCCGCAGGCGCGACAACTCTTCGAGGCTGATGCGCCGCGCCGGCAGCTCGACGTGAACAGTCAGCAGCAACCCTTCGAGCGCCGCCGCGCCCTCGGCCCCGGCCTCCAAGCGTCCTTCGTCTTCCATCCCTAACCTCTCCGCTTCCCCGCCCCGCGCCCCGTTCGACACGGACTCGATCTCCACGCCGAGCGCCCCGCCCGCCCCGCCGCGGACGACGCCC
>DATMVI010000259.1:0-2663 GCA_035563275.1 Pyrinomonadaceae bacterium | reverse complement strand
CGGCGCGTGGCGCGACCTGCTCGAAGGGGTGGCCTACGTGCGGACGAGGCCCCGCGTGTGGCTCGTGCTGATCTGCTCGGTGGTGTTGAGCCTGCTCGGCACCTCCTACCTCGTGCTGCTGCCGGTGGTGTCGCGCGACCGCTTCGGGTGGGGCGAGTCGGGGCTGTCGCTGATGATGGGGGTGGCGGGCGCGGGCGCGCTGTGCGGGGCGCTGCTCGTCGCGCACCTCGGCGACATCAACCGCAAAGGCCGCTTCGTGCTCGGCGCGTCGCTCGGCACGGGCCTCTTCGTCGTCGGCTTCGGGCTGGCGGGGTGGCCGGCGCTGGCGCTGGCTCTGCTGTTCGTCGTCGGCTGCCTGCGGGTCTGCTTCTACGCGGTCGGCAGCACGCTGCTGCAACAGCTCGACAGCGACCGGATGCGCGGGCGCGTGATGAGCATGTGGATTCTGACCTTCGTCGGCACGATGCCCTTCGGCAGCCTGCTCGCGGGCGCGGCCGCCGTGGCCTACGGCGAGCGGCCGACGCTGGCCGCCTGCGGCCTCGTCGTCGCCCTCTTCGTCCTCTGGGTGGCCCTGCGCCGCCCGCAACTGCGCGAAGCGTGAGGCAGGCGCGCGGGGCGCCGGGTTGCGGGCGGCGCAGTTTGTCTTAACCCCCAACCCGGCACCCGGCGCCCGTTCTTAATTGTCGAAGACCCTTTCAAGCGGCGTGCGGCCGTGCTCGTTGAAGTGCGGCATGAGTTGGGCGTGCGCGGCGGCGAGTCGCGCGGGCGTCGCGCCGGCGGGCAGCGTCGCGGGCGCGGGGGCAACCCTTTCGTCGTCGCGGAGGTTCAGAACGAGAGGGGGCGCGCGGCGGCGGTGGAGACGCAGGAAGGGGACGACGTGGAACCACTGGACGTAGCCGAAGACGAGGCAGATCGCCCAGAGCTGCGAGCGGTAGACGAGGCCGAAGTCGAGCCGATCCAGCGTGGCCGCGGCGAGCAGGCCCAGCGGGAACGAGATGATGAGGGCGACGTAGTCAGCGAAGCCGGCGAGCGCGTGGAAGTCTAACTCGCCGTCGTAATTGATCGGGGCCATCGCGTAACAGAACAGCAGAAACGCGCACGCGAGCGCCCACGGCCGGCGCAGGCCGGACTCGAAATAATTCCTCATCGCTCCCCTCCCGTGCGAAGTTATGCCGCGCCGGGCGGTCTCGTCCGCGCCCCCGCGGGCGCGACGCGCCCCACGTCGTTCGTCGCGGGTCGCGCGCGGCGCGCGGGGGGAGTCGCCCCCCCGTGGCTTGGCCGTTGACGCGGGTTTGGACACCGGCCGCGCGCCCTTTGTTCCCCGCAAGAAACGCGGGGCGCGGCGTTCTAAGGGCGTGCGGGTCGGCCCGGCGGCCCGCGCCCGGTAGGCGAGAAGAACGGTGTGAGGAGTCGTGAGATGAGAAACGTGAGAGATTTGGTGTTCGTCGTGTGCGGGCTGGTGCTTCTGGCGTTTTTGACGGCGACGGCCAACGCGCAGGGCGTCATCGTGCCCGGCCCGTGCCGCCGCTGCCCCGTCCCGCCGCGCCCGGTCGTGATGCCGCGCGCGCTCCCCGTCAAGTCGGTCAAGGTCGAGACGAAGATCGCCGGGCAGGTGGCGACCACGCACGTCGAGCAGGTCTTCCGCAACGACACCGACGCCACGCTCGAAGGCACCTACTTCTTCCCCATCCCCGAGTCGGCCTCCATCAGTGAGTTCGCCATCTGGGACGGCGACCGCCGCCTCGTCGGCGAGGTGCGCTCGCGCGAGGAGGCGCGACGCATCTACGACGAGATCGTCCGCCGCCAGCGCGACCCCGGCTTACTCGAATACGCCGGCCGCGACCTCTTCCAGGCCAGCATCTTCCCCATCCCGCCGCACTCCGACAAGAAGCTCGAAATCACCTACACGCAGGTCTTGAAGGCCGAGTCCGGGACGGTCTCTTACCGCTACCCGCTCGGCACCGGCCGCAACGTCGCGCCCATCGTCGGCACCGTCTCGGGCCGCATCGAGGTCGAGGCGCGCGAGCCCGTCCGCAACCTCTACTCGCCGAGCCACGACATCGACACGTCGCGCAAGGGCGCGAGCCGCGCCGCGGTCTCCTTCGAGTCGAAGCCGGGCGCCGAGCCGCAGGACTTCCAGCTCTTCTACACGCTGTCGGATGCCGACTTCGGGCTGACGCTGCTGACGCACCGCGAGCCGGGCCGGCAGGGCTACTTCCTCCTCACCGTCTCGCCGAAGGACGACTTCACCGAGCAGGAGTACGCGGCCAAGGACGTGGTCTTCGTGCTCGACACGTCGGGCTCGATGGCGTCGGCCGGGAAGATGGAGAAGGCGCGCGCCGCGCTCCTCTTCGGCGTCCGCTCTCTGCGCGACGGCGACCGCTTCAACGTCATCAACTTCGCCGGCGAGGAGCACCTCATGGCGCAGGGCCTCATCCGGGCCGACGCCGCGGGCCGCGCGCAGGGCGAACAGTTCGTCGAGCGCCTGCGGCCGAGCGGCGGGACGAACATCAACGACTCGCTGCTCGCCGCCCTCAACCAGTTCGAACAGAGCGAGCGGCCGCGCATCCTCGTCTTCCTGACCGACGGGCTGCCGACCGTCGGCGAGACCAACGCCGAGCGCATCGTCGAGAACGCGCGCCGCTCGAAGGTGGACGGCGTCC
>DATMVI010000258.1:0-9998 GCA_035563275.1 Pyrinomonadaceae bacterium | reverse complement strand
GGCCGAGCCGCCGCAGCCGCGTGGCGGTGGCGAGCGCCGGGTGTTGCCGCGCGGCCCGGTGCAGGACTTCGGCCACCTCGGCGGCCTCGCGGTAGAAGCGCGAGGCCGCGCCGGCGCACTCGGGGAAGGCCGCGCGCAGAGTCTCCTCGAACTCCGCGGGCGGGCCGCCGACGCGCACGTCCGTCCCGTCGGGCAGACGCACGACGTAGGCCGGCGACACCTCGCGCGCCTCGGGCGGGTCTGCGGGCAGTTCGCTGAAGACGCGCTCGTGCGTCTCGCCCGGCTGCCAGCAGGCGTAGAGGCCCGCGCCCGGCTCGAAGCGGTAGCCGGCGTGCTCGAAGGGCGCGGCGCAGCCCCCGGCCTCGCTCTCCCGCTCGACGAGGCACACGCGGAGGCCGCGCGCCGCGAGCAGCGCCGCGGCCGTCAGACCGCCGATGCCGCCGCCGACGACCACGACCTCGTAGGCCATCGTTTCAGAACTGGGAGCCGGCGAGTCGCGCGAGCCACAGGAGGGCGAGCGCCGGGTCGGGCGGCGGGGCCTGCGGGGCCTGCGGCGCGAAGCGTTGGAGGTAGGGGCTGGCGACGATGAAGAGCGACTGGATGCCGTTGAAGACGAGGTGGATGACGAAGCAGGGCAGGAGCTTGCCCGTGCGCGCGCGGATCAGCGTGAGGATCGTGCTCAGCATCAGGATGGTGAAGATGACGCCGAGGCTCGTGATGTACTGCGGCACGTGGACGAGCGCGAAGAGGGCGAGCACGATGACGACCGCCCACGCCGCGCCGATGGCCCTTTGCAGCGCCGAGTAGAGCACGCCGCGGTAGACGACCTCCTCGACGAGCGGCGCGGTGAAGGTGGCGAGGCAGGCGGCGGCGATGGCCGTCGCCCGCGAGCTGTTAATCACCTTGTCGAGCGGCGTCTCGGGGTTGCCTTCGAGGTAGATGACGCCCATGCCGACGAGGAGCAGGAAGACGGCGAGGCCGGCGCTGCGCCAGAACGTGAAGGGCCCGGCCCACTCCCAGCCGAGCGAGGCGAAGAACGGCCGCTTGCCGATGCGCGTGACGATGAGCCACGCCACGCCGAGCGTCAGAAGGTGCGCCGGGATGAGCGAGACGACCTGAAGGAAGACGGCCATCGGGTTGGTGGTCGAGAACTCGCCCAAGTCCTTCGCGCTGACGCCCTGCCGCACGAGGTAGGGCACGAGGAAGAGCGCCTGACAGACGATCATCAGCGCGACGCTCGCCAGCCAGAGGCCCGTCCCGCCCCACACGTTCCACGGCGGGTTGTCCGGGTTCACGTCCCTCGGCGGCGGCGCGTCGTTCGGCGCGAAGTCCGCGTAAGTTTTCGGCGCGACAGGTTCGATGGGAGTGCTCACGAGCCTCAGTGTAAGAGAGAGCGCGCCGGGGGGTCAAACGAAGGGAGTAGACAGTAGACAGTAGTCAGTAGCCAGTAGGAAGACCTTCGGCGGCGAACCGTTAACGTGCCGGCGTCAACATCCGCCGTGCGGAGCCTACTGTCTACTGACTACTGTCTACTGCCTACTTGAAATGCTTCTCCATCTCGTCGCGCGCGGCCTGCATGAGGGCGGGGAGGTCTGCTTCGGTGAGGCCGCGGGTGGGCAGGGGCCGCCCGATGCTCATCTCGACGGGGACGGGCCGGAGCACCATCGAGCCGCGCGGCATCGCGCGCCGCGTGCCGACGATGGCGACGGGGACGACGGGCAGCCCGGCTTCGATGGCGAGCCGGAAGCCGCCCTTCTTGAGCGGCTGGAGCGAGCCGTCGCGCGTGCGCGTGCCCTCGGGGAAGAGGAAGGCCGAGACGCCGCCGCGCAGCTCGCCGGCCGCGCGCCGCAGGCTCGCGACCGCCTCGGCCGTCGAGCCGCGGTTGATCGAGATGTGGCCGCCGCGCCGCATGTGCCAGCCGAGGAAGGGAATCTGGAAGACCTCGCGCTTGGCCGCGATGCGAAGCTGCGCCGGCAGGTAGCCGAGCATCACGGGGATGTCCATCCAGCTCTGGTGCGTCGAGAGGAAGACGTAAGACTCGCCCGCGCGCAAATGGCCCGCGCCGCTTACGCTCACGTCGAGCAGCGCCGTGCGCGCGATCATCCGGCTCCACGCCCGCGCGCACCAGTGCTGGAGCCGGCCCGTCCGGTCGAACAGCGAGAGCGCGAGCGACAAAGACGCCATCACCACCGTGTAGAGCGCGACGAGCGGCCACGCCACGGCCGAGTGCGAATAGTTCCAGACGGTCGGCGGGCGCGGCGGCGCGGTGCGCGGCACGTCGGCCGCCGCGCGCGAGCCGCCCGCCCCCCGCCTCAACTCATCGGCACCGGCACTCCGCACCGCCGTTCTTCGCCTCCCACAGAGACCACGTCTCGTACATGGATTTGAACCACAGGCACAACTCCCGGCTCGAATAATCCGCGAACCTGAACCGGAACGACTCTAAAAGCTTCCCGTCGCCGTAAATCTTCACGAGGTGACGACGCCCGAGCGCCAGCCCGCCGATCTTCACGCCGGACGCGCCCGAGGTCTCGACCGCGGGGCGGCCGTCGATCTGCACCTTGTAGGCGCGGGCGCGCGGCTCGCCCGCAGGGGTCGCCAAAGACCTCACCCCCACCCCTTCGGGCGGCGGGGTCGCCGGCGCGACGCAGACCGTGCCCGTGCCCGCGCGCCTTCGCGGCTGCGCCCCGGCGGGCGAGACTCCCGGCGCGGCGAGCGCCAGCGCCAGCATCGACAACAACGACTTCGCCCCCAAACTCATCGTCGTCCCTCCCCGTCGGCGTCCGGCCCCGCCTCTCCGATGCCGCCGAGGCGGCGCGAGGCGACGAGCAGGCCGATGATCGTCTTCGCGTCTTCAATCTCGCCGGAGGCGGCCATCCCCAGCGCGCGCGCGAAGGGCAGGCGCACGACCTCGATGATCTCGTCCTCCTCGTGCCGCCGCGCCGTCTCCGTCAGGCCCGTGGCGAGGAAGACCCACAGCCTCTCGCCGCAGAAGCCCGGCGTCGTGTAGAACTCCGAGAGCAGCTCCATGCGCGCTGCGACGACGCCCAGTTCCTCCTCCAACTCGCGCGCCGCGCACGCCGCCGGCCGCTCGCCACCGTCGAGCTTCCCCGCCGGCAGCTCCAAAAGGTACTTCCCCGTGGGGTGCCTGTACTGCCTGACGAGCGCCACCGTCCCGTCCTCGAAGAGCGCGACCACGCCCGCCCCGCCGTTGTGGCGCACCACCTCGCGCGTGTAGACCTGCCCGCCCTCGCGCACCGTGTCCACGGCCACGCCGATGACGCGCCCCTCGTAAATCACCTCGCTCGCCAGCACCGCCGGCATCCCCTCGTTAGACATATCCATCTCTTTAAGAGTTCCGAGTTCCGAGTTGAAAAATCGTCCCCGTCTTCAACTCGTAACCCGGAGCTCTAAACTTCTTCAGTAGGTGTTCGCCCGCGGCAGGAGCGGGTCGGCGGCCGTCGCGGGGCGTTCGTCGTTGAAGCGGATGCCGGTCACTTCGGAGCCGGCGTAGAAGTGGCGGCGGCCGGTGGCGTCGGGGCCGCCGGCGCGGACGGGGTCGGCGTTGACGGCGAAGGCGGGCGCGCGGCCCTCGGAGGGCGGCGTGATTCGCAGCCGGAAGGCGTAGCCCTGCGCGACGAGCACGTCGCCTTCGAGCGGCGCGCGGTAGACGCCGGCCTCGATCATCTCACGGAACGTGCCGTAGCCGCCGCGGGCCTCGCGGTAGAGTTGCTGCGCGGCGGCGATGCCGTCTATGACCGAGACGGCCTCCTGCTCGTTGGCCGCGGCGAGCCGGCGCAGCCGGCCCTCTTCGCGCATCCGCACGAAGAGCACCCACAAGGCGGCCGCGGCCAGCAGCCCCACCACGATGATGACGGCCAGCCGCCGCCACAGGCGTTTCGTTTCCTGACTGTAAGTCATAAGAGAGGGGCCGGGACACGCGGCCGGGCGGCGGCGCGCCCCGAAACTTTCGCCCTCAAGCGACTTTAAAGACCGCCCCTGAACGAGTCTCCGGCCTCAAGCCTCCGGCCTCAGCAGTCCCCTGACCTCGCCGACGAGGTAGAGCGAGCCGGTCACGCAGACGAGGCCGCCCGCGGCGGCGCGCGCCCGCGCGAGCGCTAAGGCGTCGGCGCTCGACGGGGCGAGCGTGATTGTACTCGAACTCGTCGGCGTCGGGACAGCGCGGAGCAGTTCGCCGATTGAGGCCGCGCGCGGGCTGCGCGGCTCGGTCAGGATGAGGTCGGAGGCCGCGGGGAAGAGGAGGCCGGCGATCTCGGCCAGAGCCTTGTCGCGCATCGCGCCGAAGACCATCGTCACCGGCGCGGCGACGAACTCGTCGAGGTAGGCGCGCAGCGCCCGCGCGCCCGCGGGGTTGTGCGCGCCGTCGAGGAGGACGGGCGGGGCGGCGCGCTCGTCGAGCTCCAGACGGCCGGGGTGCTCCGCGCGTTCGAGACCCGCGACCACCGCCTCGCGCGTCAGCGGGAAGCCTTCGTCCGCCAGAGCCTCCGCGAGCGCCACGGCCGCGGCCGCGTTCGTCAGCTGGTGACGGCCGCGCAACGCGAGGCAGACGCCGCCGTAGTCGTCACGCCCGGTGCGAAGGCGTACGCGCAGCCGCCCGCCCTCGCACCGGCCTTCGACGGCCAGCCAATCGGGCGTGGCGCGCCTCGGCTCGACGCCGCACTCGCGGCAGCGCGCGAGGACGACGCGCTCGGCCTCCGGCTCCTGCGGCGCGACGACGGCCCGCGCGCCGGGGCGGACGACGGCCGCCTTCTCGGAGGCGATCTCGGCGAGCGTGCCTCCGAGGTATTCCTGATGGTCGAGCGCGACGGGCGTGACGGCGACGAGCGAGGCGCCGGCGGCCGTCGTCGCGTCGAGCCGCCCGCCCATGCCGGTCTCCAGAATCGCCAGCTCGACGCGCGCCTCGCGGAAGGCGACGAGCGCCCCGGCCGTCACCTGCTCGAAGAAGGTCGCGAGCGCGCCCGACTCCCTCCGAACCTCCTCGGCCGCGGCGCGCACCTCGGTGGCAGCGCGCGCGAAAGCCTCGCGCGAAAGCTCGCGCCCGCCGACGCGGACGCGCTCCGTGATTGAAATCAGGTGCGGCGAGGTGTAGAGGCCGGCGCGCAGGCCGGCGGCGCGGCAGACGGCGTCGAGCATCGCGGCGGTCGAGCCTTTGCCGTTCGTGCCGGCGATCTGCACCGAGGGGAAGGCGCGCTCGGGGTGGCCGAGGCGCGCGAGCAGGCGCGTCACGTTGTCGAGGCCGAGCTTGACGGCGACCGTCTCGTGGCCGAGGCCGAGGAGGTAGCTGACCGTCTCGTCGAAGTCCACGGCGGCGGGCTTAGTTCTGGTGCTTGGTCGCGGGGGCTTGGGCTTCGGCCGGGCGCGCGGCGGCCGGCGGCTCGGCGGGCGCGCCGTCGCCGTTCGCGCTCTGCGGCAGCTCGGCCCGGACGGGGTTGAACTGCACCTCGGGGTTGAACATGAAGCCGAGCGCCCTGATGATGAAGTCGCGCAGCTCCCGGCGGTCGACGACGGCGTCGAGCATGCCGTGTTCGAGGAGGAACTCGGCGGTCTGGAAGTTGTCGGGGAGCTTCTGGCGGATGGTCTGCTCGATGACGCGGGGGCCGGCGAAGCCGATGAGCGCCTTCGGCTCGGCGAGGTTGAGGTCGCCGAGCATGGCGAAGCTGGCGGTGACGCCGCCCGTCGTCGGGTCGGTCATCACGGAGATGTAAGGCAGCCGCGCCTCGGCGAGCAGCGCGAGCGCGGCCGAGACCTTCGCCATCTGCATCAGGCTGAGCGTGCCCTCCTGCATCCGCGCGCCGCCCGACTGGCTGAAGACGACGACGGCGCCGCGCTCGCGCACGGCACGCTCGACGAGGCGCGTGATCTTCTCGCCGACGGCCGACCCCATCGAGCCGCCGAGGAAGCGGAAGTCCATCGCGGCGACGAAGGCGAGGTGGCCGCCGAGGCGGCCGCGCGCGTTGATGACGGCCTCGGGCAGCCCCGACGCGCGCCGGGCCTGTTCGAGCCGCTGCTTGTAGGGCTTGGTGTCCACGAACCCGAGCGGGTCGGAGGAGGTCACCTCGGCGTCAAGCTCCTCGTAGCTGCCCTCGTCGAAGACCATGGCGAGGCGCGTGCGCGCGTCGAGGCGGCGGTGGTGGCCGCAGTGCGGGCAGACCTGAAAGGACTCTTCGAGTTCGCGCTTGTAGAGGGCCGCGCCGCAGTCTTGGCACTTCTCGAAGACGCCCTCGGTCTTGACGCGCCGCTCGTCCGCCGGGACGGATTCGAGGCGCGGGTTCTTCTTCCGAAACCATGACATGGGAATTCGATGGTCTCAAGTTTCAAGCTCAAAGCCCCGAGCCGAAAACCGTCTTCGGCTTTAACCCGAAACCTGAAGCCGGGGGCTTGAAACTTGCGTTGCCCGAAGGGTAACACAGCGCGTCTGCGGGCAGAAGCGCGGGGCGGCCTTCAGGGGCGCGCGTCGCGCTCGGCGCGCCGGCGCTCGGCCGTGGCGACCAGCTCCTCGTGCCCGGCGAGGCTCCCCGTCGTGCCGCCGGCGGCGCGGAACTCGACGGCCTCCACGAGCTGCCCGACGACCGCCGCCTCGGCCTCCTCGCGCGTGCCGCGGAAGGTGCAGCCGGCCGCGTTGCGGTGGCCGCCGCCGCCGAAGCGCTCGGCGATGCGCGCGACGTTCACGTCGCCCTTCGACCGCAGGGAGACGCGGTAGGAGCCGGGCGCGGTCTCCTTGAAGAAGGCGCACGCCTCGACCTCGCCGCAGGCCATCGGGTAGTTGACCAGCCCGTCGCCGTCCTCGTCCGACGCGCCCGCGCGCTCCTGCATCTCGTGAGTCTGCACGAGCCACGCCACCCGCCCCGAGGGGTCGCGCCTGACGGTCGAGAGCACCTCGTGGGTCAGCTCGATCTTGCTCCACGGGTAGTTGGCGAAGACGTTCTGCGAGACCTTCGCGGGCTTGACCCCCGCCCGCACGAGTTCCGACGCGACCTTGAAGGTGCGCTCGCTCGTGTTCGAGTAGTGGAAGCTGCCCGTGTCGGTGATGAGCGCGGTGTAGACGCACTCGGCGATCTCTCTGGTGACGCGCACGCCCAGCGCCTTGCAGAGGTTGTAGATCATCTCGCCGACGGCCGAGGCCGTCGAGTCGATCCAGTTGATGTTGCCGAAGAGCGCGGTCGTCGAGTGGTGGTCGATGTTGACGACGAACTGCTCGTCGAGTTCGAGCAGGCCGGGCCGCGTGATGTCCGAGCACTCGATGACGAAGACGGCGTCGTAGGGGCGGTCGACTCTGGGCGTGACGCGGACGCAGGCGGCGCCGGGGAGCTTCGAGTAGGCGTGCGGCACGGCGTCGCGCATGATGACTTCCACGTCCTTTTCGAGCGCGCGCAGCAGCCAGTAGAGGCCGAGCGACGAGCCGAGGCTGTCGCCGTCGGGGCGGATGTGCGAGGTGATCGCGAAGCGGCGCTTCGACTCGATCACTTCGACTACTTGACTGAGCATGTCAATGCGAAAGGGCGGCGGGCGGCGGGCGACGGGCGGCGGGCGGAGGACGAGTCCCCCTCCACGCCGCCCGCCGCCCGTCACCCGTCGCCCTCACTCCTCTCTTCTTCTCCGGCCTCGCCCGCGGGGGCGGGCCGGTCTTTCTCCTGCCCGAGTTGGCTGAGCAGCGCCTCGACGCGCGTGGCCGACTCCTCCACGGTGTCGCGGACGAAGTGCAGCTCCGGCGTGTAGCGCAGATTCAGCGAGCGGCCGAGCTGGCGGCGGACGTAAGGGGCGGCCTTCTGAAGCGCCTTCAGCGCCTCGCCCCGCTCCTCCTCCGTGCCCTCGGCGACGACGTAGACGCGGGCGTCGCGCAGGTTGTCGGCCACGCGCACCTCCGTCACCGTCACGCGCTCCAGCCGCGGGTCTTCGAGCTCGAAGCCCACGATCTGGCTCACCTCCTCGCGAATCAACTCAGCGACTTTCTCGGGCCGACGCATAAAAACAGTGGTCGGTAGCCGGCGGCCGGCGGCCGGCAGAAAAGCTTTTACGCTCTCTGCCGGCCGCCGGCCGCCGGCTACTTAAAGCTCCGTGGCGGCGATGCGCTCGATGACGTACGCCTCGATCTGGTCGCCCACCTTGATGTCGTTGAAGTTTTCGAGCCCGATGCCGCACTCGAAGCCTTCGCGGACTTCGCCCACGTCATCCTTGAAGCGGCGCAGGGAGGCGATGTTGCCCTCCCAACTGACGACGCCGTCGCGGATGAGCCGCGCGCGCGCGTTGCGCCGTATCTGCCCGTTAGTCACGCGGCAGCCGGCCACCGCGCCGACGCGCGGCACGCGGAAGACCTCCTGCACGAGCGCCGTGCCGATGATCTGCTCGCGCTCGATGGCTTCGAGCATGCCGATCATGGCCGCCCGGATTTCCTCTTCGAGCTTGTAGATGATCGAGTGCAGGCGGATGTCCACGTGCTCGTGGCGCGCGATCTCGGCGGCGCGCGTCTCGGGCCGGACGTTGAAGCCGATGATGACGACGGCGCGGCCCGAAGCCTCGGTCTGCGTCGCCGACGCGAGGAGCACGTCCGACTCGGTGATCGCGCCGACGCCGGAGCGGATGACGCGCACCTTGACCGCCTCGGTCGAGAGCTTCGTCAGGGTGCTCTTCAGGACTTCGACCGAGCCCTGCACGTCGGCCTTGAGGATGACGAGCAGCTCCTTGACCTCCTTCTCGCCGAGCGCCTCGATGCCGCGCTTCGTGCTCTGCGCGAGCGTCTGCTGGCGCGCGATCATCTGGCGCTGGTGCGAGACCTGCTGCGCCTTCGTGATGTCGGCGACGACTTGGAACGCCTCGCCCGCGTGCGGCACGCCCTGCATGCCGAGCACCTCGACGGGCGTGGCCGGGCCGGCCTCGGCGATGTGCTCGCCGCGGTCGTTGTACATGGCGCGCACCTTGCCGAAGATTTGCCCGACGATGAACGGGTCGCCGACGCGCAGCGTCCCCTGCTGCACGAGCACGGTCGCCACGGCGCCGCGCCCGCGGTCGAGCTTGGCTTCGAGGACGACGCCCGAAGCGAGGCGCGTCGGGCTGGCCTTCAGGTTCAGGATGTCGGCCGTGAGCAGGATGGTTTCGAGCAGCGTGTCGAGGTTCTCGCGCCGCTTGGCCGAGACGGGAACCATCTCGGTCTCGCCGCCCCAGTCCACCGGCTGAAGACCCTGAGTCGCCAACTCCTGCTTGACGCGGTCGGGGTTGGCGTCCGGCCGGTCGATCTTGTTGATGGCGACGACGATGGGCACGCCCGCTGCGCGCGAGTGCTCGATGGCCTCGACCGTCTGCGGCATGACGCCGTCGTCGGCTGCGACGACGAGCACGACCACGTCGGTCGCCTTCGCGCCGCGCGCGCGCATCATGGTGAACGCCTCGTGGCCCGGCGTGTCGAGGAAGACGACCCGCCGCTCCTCGCCGGGCGCGTCCGGGTTCGCCACGTTGACGCTGTAGGCGCCGATGTGCTGCGTGATGCCGCCGGCCTCGCCCGCCGCGACGTTGGCGGCGCGGATGCCGTCGAGCAGGCTCGTCTTGCCGTGGTCCACGTGGCCCATGACGGTGACGACCGGGGCGCGCGGCAGCTCCACGTCGTCCACGTCCTTCTCCAGCATCTCCTCGAACTCGTCCTCGGCGATGGCCTCCTCGAAGTCCACGAACTGCACGTCGAAGCCGAAGCGGCGGCCGAGGTCGCGGGCCACCTCGGTGTTGAGGGCCTGATTGATGGTGGCGAAGACGCCGCGCTGGAGGAGCAGGGCGACGATGTCCTTCGGCTTGATGCCGAGCTTCTCGGCGAACTCCTTGACGGTCGCGCCCTCGACGAGGCGCACCTGCTTGAGGTCGCCGGCCGCCGCGCCGCCGCCGCCCGGCGCGTTGATCGATTGCGCGACGCGGGCTTCGAGCGTGAGCGGCTTGGGCGCGACGAAGTCGCGCTCGAAGCCGCGGCCCCGCGCGTCGCGCCCGCCGCCGCCGGC
>DATMVI010000257.1:0-4766 GCA_035563275.1 Pyrinomonadaceae bacterium | reverse complement strand
CGTCGAGCGCATCCTGCCCGGCGGCGTCGGGCTGGCGCACGCCGACGGGCAGACCGTGCTCGTCGGCCTCGCCGCGCCCGGCGACCGCCTGCGCGTCCGCGTCGAGCGCGCGCGCGGCAAGACACTCTTCGCCACGCTCGTCGAAGTCCTCTCGCCCTCGCCCGCGCGCGTCGAGCCGCCCTGCCCTTACTTCGGCCGCTGCGGCGGCTGCGACTTCCAGCAACTCGACTACGAGGCGCAACTCGCCGCCAAGTCCGAGATCATCCGCGACTGCCTGCGCCGCGTCGGCCACGTCGAGCCGCCGGCCGAGATCGTCGTCACGCCCTCGCCCGCCGAGTGGCGCTACCGCTCGCGCGCGCGCTGGCAGTACGACCCGCGCGGCGGCGCGCTCGGCTACTACGAGCGCGGCACGCACCGCGTCTGCGACGTGGCCGAGTGCCCCGTCGCGGCCCCCGCGGTGCAGGGGCGTTTGACCCGTTTACGCGAGGCCGCGCGCGCGGACGAATTGCCGGCCGGCGCCCGCGAGTTCGAGGCCGTCGAGGGCGACGACGGCGTGGCCCTCTGGCCGGCTCTGGAAGCGGGGGACGAACGCGAGCGGACGCGGCTCGTCGCGGGCGAGCGATACCGCTTCGACGCCGGCTGCTTCTTCCAGATCAACCACGCGCTGCTCGAACCGCTCGTCGCCGCGGGCCTCGGCGACGCCGCGGGCCAGACCGCGCTCGACCTCTACTGCGGCGTCGGCCTCTTCACGCTCCCGCTCGCGCGCCGCTTCGCCTCGGTCACCGGCGTCGAGGGCCACGCGGCCGCCTCGGCTTACGCGCGCCGCAACCTCGCGGACGCCGGCCTCACGCACGCCTCCGTCGAGACGGCCCACGTCGGCGAATGGCTCGCCGCCCGCGCCCCGAGTCTCCCGCGCCCCGACTTCATCCTCCTCGACCCGCCGCGCGCCGGGGCCGAACCCGAAACCGTCCGCGCCATCCTCGAACTCCGCCCCCCGCGCCTCTCCTACGTCTCCTGCGACCCGGCCACCCTCGCCCGCGACCTCCACGCCCTCACCGCCGCCGGCTACCGCATCTCCACCCTCCGAGCCTTCGACATGTTCCCCCAGACGCACCACGTCGAAACGGTCGTCCACCTCTCCAGTTCTTATTCCTAAAAACATAAGTCCTTCGCAGGGGGGGCTCTCGTAAGTGGCAAGCGAGGCCATTCAGAGACTTTTCGGGCAAAGCCGGTTAAAACCGCAGGCGGAGGCGGGCGGGCGCGAGCGGCGCGGCGGAAATGTTGTTGCGCGGCGCGGCCGTCTGTAATAGATTCGGCGACGCTCGACCCACCGACCGACGCCGCTGACAGACGGAGGCCCGCTGATGACGCTTCGCCGCGCCCGACACACGTTCGCCCTCTTCCTCTCGCTCTCGCTGCTGACCGCGCAGGCCGCGCCGCCCGATGCGCCGACCCTTTCGGGCTTCGACGCGGCCGGCGCCGAGCGGCAGCGCGCGGCCGAGGCGCGCTTCGACACGCTGCTCAGGAAGGAGAACCTGCGCGAGTGGATGAAGCGGCTGGCGGCGCGGCCGCACCACGTCGGCTCGGAGTACGGCCGGCAGAACGCGGAGTTCATGGCCGGGCTGTTCCGCTCGTGGGGCTACGACGTGGAGATCGAGCGCTTCGACGTGCTCTTCCCCACGCCGCGCGAGCGCGTGCTGGAGCTGACCGCGCCCGAGCGCTTCACGGCGCGCCTCGCCGAGCCGCCGCTCGCCGAAGACTCGACCTCGAAGCAGACGGCCGAGCAGCTCCCCACCTACAACGCCTACTCGGTTGACGGCGACGTGACGGGCCAACTCGTCTACGTCAACTACGGCGTGCCGCGCGACTACGAGGAGCTGGCGCGGCGCGGCGTGGACGTGAAGGGCAAGGTCGTGATCGCGCGCTACGGCGGCTCGTGGCGCGGCATCAAGCCGAAGGTCGCGGCCGAGCGCGGCGCCGTCGGCTGCATCATCTATTCAGACCCGCGCGACGACGGCTTCTTCAACGGCGACGTGTACCCGCGCGGCGCGTGGCGCAACGAGTGGGGCGCGCAGCGCGGCTCGGTCGCCGACATGCCGCTCTACCCCGGCGACCCCTTGACGCCCGGCGTCGGCTCGACGAAAGACGCCAAGCGCCTCGACCTGAAGGACGCGCCGACGCTGACGAAAATCCCCGTCCTGCCCATCTCTTACTCCGACGCGCTGCCGCTGCTCAAGGCGCTCGGCGGCCCCGTCGCGCCCGCCGCGTGGCGCGGCGCGCTGCCCGTCACCTACCACCTCGGCCCCGGCCCCGCCGCCGTCCGCCTCAAGCTCTCCTTCGACTGGAAGACCGCCCCGGCCTACGACGTGATCGCGCGCCTGAGGGGGGGCGAGCTGCCCGACGAGTGGGTGGTGCGCGGCAACCACCACGACGCGTGGGTCAACGGCGCCGACGACCCCGTCTCCGGCATGGTCGCGCTGATGGAGGAGGCGCGCGCCGTCGGCGAGCTGGCGAGGCAGGGCATGAGGCCGCGGCGCACCATCGTCTACGCCGCGTGGGACGCCGAGGAGCCGGGCCTGCTCGGCTCGACCGAGTGGGCCGAGCACCACGCCGACGAGCTGCGCCGCAAGGCGGTCGCCTACGTCAACACGGACTCGAACGGCCGCGGCTTCCTCTTCGCCGGCGGCTCGCACACGCTCGAACCCTTCGTCAACGAGGTGGCGCGCGACGTTATCGACCCGCAGAAGAGAGTCGCCGTGCGCGAAAGGATGCGCGCGCGCCGCGTCGTCGAGGGCGACGCCGAGGAGCGGCGCGAGGCGCGCGCCCGCGAAGACCTCCGCATCTCCGCGCTCGGCTCCGGCTCGGACTACACGCCCTTCCTCCAGCACCTCGGCATCGCCAGCCTCAACCTCGGCTTCGGCGGCGAGGACGGCGGCGGCTCGTACCACTCGATCTACGACTCCGTAGACCACTACGCGCGCTTCGGCGACCCCGGCTTCGACTACGGCGTGGCGCTGGCGCAGGTCTGCGGGCGCGTCGTGCTCCGCCTCGCCAACGCCGACACGCTGCCGCTCTCCTTCGACGCCTTCGCCGAGACGGTCGCGCGCTACGTCAACGAAGTGACGCGGCTCGCCGACGAGACGCGCGAGGAGATCGCCGAGACGAACCGCCGCCTCGACGAGCGTTCGCTGGAGTTGACCTCCGACCCGAAGGAGGCGTACGCCGCGCCCGCGCGCGAGGCGGCCGCGCCGCACCTGAACTTCGCCCCGCTCCGCAACGCGCTCGCGCGCTTGCAGGAGAGCGCCCGCGCCTACCGGGCCGCGCTCAAAGACCCGGCGGCGCAGACGCGCCTGCGCGAGCGCGCGAGGCGCGACGAACTCAACCGCCTGCTGATGAGCTTCGAGCGCGCCATGACGCGCGCCGAGGGGCTGCCGCGCCGCCCGTGGTTCAGGCACCACGTCTACGCGCCCGGCTTCTACACGGGCTACGGCGTCAAGACCCTGCCCGGCGTCCGCGAGGCCGTCGAGCAGCACGACTGGAAGGAGGCCGAGGCCCAGATCGTCGTCGCCGCCGACACCCTCGCCCGCGTCGCCGCCGAGATCGACGCGGCGACGGCAATCGTCAAAAGGCCGTGAATCGTCGAGTCGAAGTTATCAGTCGTCAGCCGTCAGTCATCAGTCAAGACAAAGGACTGACTGCCGACGGCTGACGGCTGATAACTGATAACTGATAACTGATAACTGATAACTGATAACTGATAACTGACTGATAACTTCGGTCTACGATTCACGGCTTTCGCTCCCGCTCATGCGCTTCGTCGCCGGACAGACGACGTTCAGCGCCTACCCGCTCGTCACGCTCGCCGCCGCGCTCACCTGCGGCGTGCTGTTGACGCATGCCTTCAGGTTGCCGGTCGCGCCGTGCGTCGCGGCCGGGATGGTCTTGACGCTCTTCGCGGCGGCCTCGTTGAGGGGAGGGAAGTCGGGGCGCGCGGCGGGCTTCGTCTTGTGCGGCTTCGTGTGCGCGGGGGCGGCGCTGGCGGCGGTCGGGGACGGGGCGGCGGGCGCGTCGCGGCTGCGCGGGCTGTACGAGCGGGGGCGCATCGCTTCGGGCGACCCCGTGGAGTTGACCGGCGTGCTGGAGCGCGCGCCCGAGCCTGCGCCGGACGGCTTGGCGCTGACGCTGCGCGTCGAAAGCGTCAGACATAAAAATCTTGTTCACGCCTGCGCGGGGCGCGTCGAGTTGTTCGCGGACGCGAGGGGCGAGCGGGCGCGCGGCCGGTACGAGGCGCTTGAGCTGCGGCGCGGGGCGCGCGTGCGCGTGATGTCGCCGCTCACGCGCGCCGAGAGGTTCCGCAACCCCGGCGTCGAGACGCTCGGCGAGTTGCTCGGACGGCGCGACGCGGACGCGCGCGCCACGATCAAAAGCCCTCTGCTCGTCGAACGTTTAGACGACGAGGCGGTCTTCCTCCCGCTCGCGCTGCTCGACGCGTGGCGGCTCGGGCTGACGCGCCGCATCGACCGGCTCTTCCCGGCGGAGACGGCCGGCTTGCTCAAGGCGGCGCTGCTCGGCAACCGCCACGGACTCTCGCGCCGGACGGCCGAGCGTTTCCGCGAGGCCGGCACGTTCCACGTCCTCGTCATCAGCGGGATGCACATCACTTTTCTCGGCGGGCTGGCGTGGTGGGCCGCCGGGCTGGCGTCGCGCCGCGCGCCGTGGCGCTGGGCGGGGGCGGCCGCCTGCGTCTGGGCTTACGCGGCGGCCGT
>DATMVI010000256.1:0-3008 GCA_035563275.1 Pyrinomonadaceae bacterium | reverse complement strand
CGCGCCCGCCTCGGCGACATCGCCGAAGCCGAACGTCTTACTCGCGCGCAGGTTGACGCCGAAGAAGGTGGGGCCGGTGCCGTAGTTGCGCGGGATGATCTCCTGACCGGGCAGCGGGTCGAGGTCGAAGGTGCCGTAGGGCGTCACGCGCACGCTCGGCCGCGAGAGGTCTGTGGCGAAGGCCGGGCGCTCGTTGAAGATGGTGTCGCGGTTGTCGTCGTCGCCGGTCGTGATGTTGAAGGGGCGGCCCGAGTTGAGCGTCAGGATCGGGTTTAAGCGGATGCCCCACGGCAGCGCGTTGATGGTGCCGAAGAGGAAGAAGCGGTGGCGGATGTCCTGCGCCGAGCGGCCGTACTCGCCCGCGAGGTCGTACTGGTTGACGGGGAAGCTGCCCGAGCCGTCCGTGTCCGAGCGCGCGCGGTTGAAGGTGTAGTTGGCCGAGAAGGAGGCGCGGCGGCTGAAGCGGTTGTTGAAGCTGACGACGAGCTGCTGCTGGCTGAAGCGCCCGCTCGACTCGTACTGGAAGATGTTGCCGAGGGCGGGGAGCGGCCGGACGAAGTTGCCTTCGTCGTCGCGCAGCGGCGCCCCGTCCTCGTCGAGCAGCGGCGCGTTGACGTTGCGCGAGCGCAGCAGGTGGAGCGAGCGCGCGCCGATGAAGCTGACCGACAGGCTCGTGTTGTAAGGTAACTGCCGCTCGACGCTGAGGGCGACCTGCATCGTGTAGGGCGCGCGTAAGTCTTCCGCGAGGCGGCGCACGGTCTGCCGAATCTGGAACTCCTGCAACTCGGCCAGCGTCGGCACGCGGGGGAAGTTTTCGAGAACCGAAGCGCCGCCGGGCGTCGCGCCCGTGATGAGGAACTGCTGGCGGCTGACGCCGTCGGCGCGCTCGGCCTGCAAGGTCAGGTTCTCGCCGACGCGGTCGTAGAAGAGGCCGAAGCCGCCGCGGATGACGGTGCGCGCGCGCCCGCCCTGACCCTGATCCGGCGACCACGCGAAGGCGAGCCGCGGCGCGAAGTCGGCGCGGCCCTCGATGTTCGTTTGCGCCTCGTAGCGCAGGCCCGCCGAGACGGTCAGGTTCGGCCGCACGCGCCAGTCGTCCTGTATGAAGGGGCTGAAGTCGGTCTGCTTGACGCGGGCCTCGGGGTCGCCGCCCGAGATCGAGAACTGCGAGGGGCGGCCCGCCGCGAAGTTCTCCAGAGAGGTGAAGGTGAAAGTGCCGGCGAAGTTCTGCGGCGAAACGTCGCGCAGGGAGAGGTGGCGCAGACGCGCGCCCGCCTTGAGCGAATGGTTACGCCACGCCCAAGAGGTGTAGTTCTGAAGCTCGAAGCGGTCTTCGTCGTCGAAGGAGAGGCCGATCTGCGAGCCGCCGCCGGTGAAGGCGTCGAGGACGCGGATGGTCGGCTCAAGGCTCCCGCCCTCGCGCCGCCGCCGCTCGCGCACGTACTGGAAGCGCGTCTCGTTGATGACGCTCTGGTTGATGACGGCCGTCTCGGTCAGTTGCAAAGTGTGCTGCGTGTTCTCCATGTCGAAGGCGCGCTCGGGCAGGTCGAAGCCGCCGACGCCCTCGTCCTCGCGCCGGTTGGTCTCGAAGGTGTAGCGGGCGACGAGCGTGTTGGTCGGGTTCAGTTGCCAGTCGAGGCGCGGGCTGAAGGTGGTGCGCCGCGCCGGCGTGACGAGCGTCGTGACGAAGGGCACGGGGAGCAGTTCGTCGTTAAGGACGACGGCGCGGACGATGTCGTTATCGTCCGTCTCGCGCCGCTGGAAGTCGACGAAGAAGGAGGCCTTGCCTTTAACGATCGGGCCGGAGAGGTTGCCGCCGTAGCGGCGCGACTGGTAGTCGGCGCGGCGGTCGGCGAACGGCGAGCGCGAGTTCAGACTCTCGTCGTTAAAGTTGAAGAAGGCTTGGCCGCGGAAGCGTTCGGTGCCGGGCTTGGTGAAAATCTCGATGCGGCCGTAGCCCAACCGGTCGTACTCGGCCGAGAAGGGGTTGCGGTTGATGCGAATCTCGCGGATGGACTCCTTCGGCGGGAGGCGCCCGCCCGTGAAGCCGTCGAGGTAAATCTGCGCCTCGCCATCGCCGCCGACCGAGGGGCCCGCGAGCGCCTGCAAGGCTTCGGCGAGGTCGTCGGGGTCGTCGGGCAAGGCGTCAAGGTCTTCGCCGCGCAGGATGACGGCGCCGGCGTTCTCTTCGGGGTCTGTGCCGACGGGGGTCTCGGCCGTGACCGTGACCTCCTCCAGCTCGATGGCGACAGAGAGCACGATGTCGAGCGGGTCGGTGCGCCCTGCCGTGACCTCGACCCCGGCGTTCTCGTAAAGAGCGAAGCTCGGCGCGACGACGCGCACCGTGTAGCGACCGGGCGCGAGCGACGAGAAGGCGTAGCGCCCCTCGTCGTCGGTCGTCGCCGTGCGCTCGACGCCGCTCGCGTCTGTCGCCGTGACGTTCGCGCCGACGACCAGACCGCCGAGTTCGTCCGTCACCTGCCCGCGCAGAGTCCCCTGCGACTGCTGCGCGACGCCGCACACCGCCGACAGCAACACCAACGCCAACGTCAGGGCGGCCCCCCGCCCCATCCCGCCTTGAGCTTTTCGCATCGTCACCTTCCAAGCAGGGTCTCGGGCGTCCGGCCGAAGCGACTCGTCTTCGCCCGTCACCCGTCACCCGATTTTACGGTCTTTCCTGTCCGCCCGTGCCGCCGCCCATCACGTCGCCGGGCAGGCCCGGACTCATGTTGCGCTCGCCGCCGCGACCGCCCGGCTGCATCCTGCGGAGCAGTTCGGCCTCGCCGGTGACGAGCGAGACGGCGGTCAGACGCTTCGCGTCCGCGCCGGCCGTCCCGGTGATGATGACGGCGTCGCCCTTCTTCAACTCGGCGGCGTTGATGGCCGGCAGGTTCTCGAACATCTGCTGGAAGTTTCCGCCCCCGCCGCGCGGGCCGCGCCCGGCGCCTTCGCCGCGGCGGCCCTCGCCCCGCCGCCCCTCACGGTTCTCGCCGCCGCCCTCCTGATTC
>DATMVI010000255.1:0-2242 GCA_035563275.1 Pyrinomonadaceae bacterium | reverse complement strand
GGGACGGGCGTCACGAGTCACATCGGCGTTTTGCCTCAGTGACTCGTGACGCCCGCCCCGCGGCCGGGCCTCAGACTTTTAGACCGTCGCGACGATGGCGAGCAGGACGATGACGGCGCCGACGGCGTAGCTGGCCGGGTCTTTGACGGTGAAGACGACGGGGTCGTCGTGGAGGCGGCCGCGGCGGGCGAGCAGCCAGACGCGCGTCACCCAGTAGAGCAGGCAGGGGCCGATGAGCCAGAGCGCCTCGGGCCGCCGGTAGAGGTGCGTGACCTCGCGGCTCTGGTTGATGTAGAGCGCGAGGACGAGCACCGAGAGGTAGCCGGCGGTGGTGCCGAAGCTCTTCAGCAGTTCCGTGTCCTCGGCCGTGTAGCCGCGCCGCGCCGGGCTGGCCCCGTTCGCCGCCCGCAGCTCCGTGTAGCGCTTGACGAAGGCGAGGCTCAGGAAGAGGAACATCGAGAAGGCGAGCAGCCACGGCGAGACTTCGACGCCGGCCGCGAAGCCCCCGGCCAACACCCGCAGCGTGTAAAGCCCGGCGAGCACGAGCACGTCCACGATGACGAGCCGCTTGAGGAGCGCCGTGTAGGCGACCGTGAGCGCGAGGTAGAGCCCGAGCATCAGGCCGAAGCGGGCGGGCAGCCAGAGGACGGCCGGCGCGAGGCCCGCCGCGACGAGCGCGAGCGCCGCCCACGCGGCCGCGCCGCGCCCGAGCGCGCCCGCCGCCAGCGGCCGCCGCATCTTGTAAGGGTGCCGGCGGTCGGCCTCGGCGTCGAGCAGGTCGTTAAAGAGGTAGCCGCCCGACGCGCACAGGCTCCACGCCGCGAACGCGCCCGCGCAGCGCAGCAGCGGCTCCGCCTCGAAGACCCTGTGCGCCAGCAGCAGCGGCGCGAACACCAGAAGGTTCTTCACCCACTGGTGCGCCCTGAGCGCCCGCAGCAGCGGCGCGGCCCGCCCCGCGCGCGCCCGGCCCTCGACGCCGGCGGCCGCGATGGTTTCGGTCTCGCTCAACTCGTCTCCGCCCCTCCCCGTTCACTCGTCAACGCGCGTGAAGGTCAGCCCGTGAACCTCGACCTCCCGGCCGTCGGGCGCGAGGAGTTCGACGCGCGCGGGGCCGCCGCCCCAGTCCAACACCGCCGGCAGCCGCGCGTCAAGGAGGAAGGGGGCGGGCACGTTGTCCGTCTGCGGCGCGGAGACGCGCAGTTGGGTTGACGGGGGCGACGCGTCGGCCTCGACGCGCCAGCGGCCCGCGGGGAGTTCGAGCCGGTTGAGGATGGCCGGCAGGTCGGGCGCGACGGGGACGACGAGGCGGCCGTCCCGGCCGAGGCGCGCGACGCTGGCGTGGTTGTCGCAGACGAGGAAGCCGGGGACGGTGACGCGGCCCGGCCCGCGCCGGATGCCGATGCGCTCGCTCTCGCGCCGCACCCAGATGCGCGCGACGGCGCGGTAAGGCTCGCGCCCCTCGAAGCGGACGAGCGTGTAGTCGCGGAAGAAGCGCGGGTCTTGCTGCATCTGCCGGCCGCTCAGGAAGTAGCCGTGGTCGTTGCCGGTCGGGAGCAGGAAGACGACGAGGTCGGGCCGGCGAGAGAGGACGTATCGGCCGTCGCCGAGTTCGTGCGCGATCGGCCCCTGCCCGAGGTCGGGCGGCGGGTGGCGCGGCAGGTGAAGGTCGTTGAGGCCGAGCATGTCGAGCGCGGGCAGCTCCGACCAGAAGGGCAGGCCGCCCGCGGGGTCTACGGCCATGAGCGGCTGCTCGGCCGCGAAGGCTCTCTTCAACAGCGTGCCGATGACTTCGGCGTCCCACTCCCAGCGCTCCGAGATGGCGCGGAAGTTCTCGTCGTCCTCGCGTTGCAGGTAGGCGAAGAGGCCGAGGGCGAGCGCGCCCGCGAGCATCACGACCGCGAACGCCCGCCCGCCCGCGCGCCGCGCGAGCAGCGCGCCGCCTTCGGCCAAGACGAAGGCGAGCAGCAGCAGGAGCGGGACGAAGTGTCGCCACGCGGGGAAGATGTCGCCGCCGATGGCGGCCACGTACGAGGCCCACGCCGCGGCCAGAGTGAGCGGGAGCACGACGCGCGCGCCCCGCGGGTTTCGGCGCAGGCAGGCGGCGGCCGCCGCGGCGGCCAGCGCGAGGAAGGGCGCGGCCGGCAGCGCGCCCCTGCCGAGGTAGGCCAGCCCGTCGAGCGCGTGCTTGCCCGAAGGGTGGAACTTGACGAGCGCCGTGTTCGGCAGCCACTGGCCGTAGTAG
>DATMVI010000254.1:0-14176 GCA_035563275.1 Pyrinomonadaceae bacterium | reverse complement strand
CCACCTTGCCCGCGCCCTTGCGCGCCGCCTCGCCCGCGGCCCGCGCGCCCTCCTCGACGCGCTCGCGAATCTGGTACTTCTCGTCCAGCTCGCGCGCCTTGCGCCGCGCCGCCTCGCGCCACTCCTCAAGCTTGTCACGGTAATCAGACATAAGCACTCCGAAGAAGTAGACAGTAAACAGCAGTCAGCGGACGGTGGAAAAACCTTCGCCGGCGATTCGTCCGGGCGTCGGCGTCGGCGACGACGGCGCGGGGCGCTGCCGCCTACTGGCCACCGTCCACTGTCTCATGTACGCCCGGGGCCCCGGTCTGGTTCGGGGCGGGCAGAGGGGGCGCGCCGGCCACGCGGTCGCGGCCCGCGCGCTTGGCCTCGTAGAGCGCGGCGTCGGCCGCCTCGCGCAGCGCCGCGCGGTCGCGCGCGCACACGGGCAGCTCGGCCAGACCGAAGCTGGCGCTCACGCGGCCGACCGGCTCGACCTCCATCGCGCCGATGGCGGCGCGCAGGCGCTCGGCCACTTCGAGCCCGCGGGCGAAGTCGGTCTCGGGCAGGATGACGGCGAACTCGTCGCCGCCGATGCGCGCGCCCGTGTCGATGCCGCGCGTGCCGGACTGGATGGCCCCGCCCACCCTCCTGAGCGCCTCGTCGCCGGCGTCGTGCCCGAAGGTGTCGTTGACCTGCTTGAAGTCGTCGAGGTCGATGAGCAGCAGGCAGAAGGGGTGGCCGTAGCGCTCGGTGCGGGCCACCTCGCGCTCCAGCTGGCGCTCGAAGCGGCGGCGGTTGGCCAGCCCCGTGAGGTGATCCGTGAAGGCCGCCTCCTCGCACGAGTCGAGGTAGCGCTTGAACTCCAGCAGCGTCCGCACGCGCGCGCGCAGGAGGTCGAGGTCGGTCGGGTCGGTGAGGTAGCCCATCGCGCCCACCTCCGAGCCGAGCCGCACGTCCTGCCCGTTGACGCGCGCGGCCGACTGGATGACGACGGGGATGAAGCGCGTGCGCGGGTCGGAGCGCACGCGCCGGATCATCTCGTAGCCGTCCATGCGCGGCATCATCACGTCGGTGACGATGAGGTCGGGCTGGCTCGCGGCCACCTCGGCGAGCCCCTCGACGCCGTCCTCGGCCGTGCGCACCTCGTAGCCCTCCATCTCCAGCGCGAAGGCGAGCAACTGCCGCTTGTCCGGCTCGTCGTCGACGACGAGCACGTTGAACTTACTTGTCATAAACCTCGCCGCGGTCTGCTGCCGCGGGGCCGGGCGTCGCCGGAAAAACGGCGGCCCGGCGAAGCCCCTTGATTTTTACAACCCCCGGCCCGCGCCCCCGCGGCCCGCCGCGAAAGAGGTCTTGCGCGCCCGCGTGCTTCGTGCTAGAGTGCGCCTCAACACAGGGACGGAACGCCGTTCACGTTCGCTTGACACGCGCTTTCCTCAAGAACGTTAACGACATTCAGAAGTTGCCTCGCTGCGGTCACGTTTCACGCTCGCTCCAACACTAAACTTCCCGTTTCAGGTAAGCGAAGGAGCCTCGACGGTCGCCCCCATCTCGCCGTCAGACCGCGTGGGCGCGGGCCGCCGGCCGCGCCCGCGGGCACGCCCCCTGTAGAACTCCCTTGATGACCGAGGAGTCCCTGACCATGTCACACCGACGAGCCTGCGACCTGTCGCCTCAGGCCCGCTCCGAGATTATACGCCAATCGGAAATCGGCGTGCGCCTCGACGAGGAGACGACGATGCTTTTGGCGCGCGGCGCGGCGGCCTCGGACGTGCGCCGCCGCCGCTTCGTCTACCGCCGCGGCGACGTGGCCGACGCCCTCTACCTCGTGGCGCGGGGCCGCGTCAAAATCTGCTCCATCGCCGAGGAGACGGCGCGCGAGGCCGTCATCGACATCGTCGGCGAGGGCGGGCTGTTCGGCGAATCGGCCCTCTACGCGGCCGGGGCGCGCGAGAAGAACGCCGTCGCGTTCGAGAACGCGCGCCTGCTGCGGATTCCCGTGGGGGTTTACAGGGAGGGGATGGGCGCGAGCCGCGAGCTTTATGATTGCACCTTCCGGCTGGTCGGTCAACGACTGGCCCGCGCCGAGCGCCGCGTCGCCGACTTCGCGCTCGACGCCATCCCGGCCCGCCTCGACAAGCTCCTCGTCGAACTCTCCGAGCGCTACGGCAAGCCGGAGACGGGCGGCGTCCTCATCGACATCGCGCTGCCCCACCGCGAGATCGCCTCCATCGTCGGCTCGACCCGCGAGAGCATCACCGTCCGCTTGAACGCCCTGCGCCGCGCCGGTATCATCGACTTCGTAGACCGCAAAATTTTAATCAAGCACCCGGCCGAGTCCGCCGCGGCGGTCTGAAAAGCCGTAAATCGTAAACCGTGAATCGAAACGGTTGACGCGCGCGCGGCTCAGGGTTCGCCGGGCCGCGCCGGGTGTCATTCGAACACGGTTGACGATTCACGATTCACGGCTTTATGAAGTGCCCCACCTGCCACCGGCCGACCAACTATCAGGACAACCCGTTCCGCCCCTTCTGCTCCGAGCGCTGCAAGCTGCTCGACTTCGGCGCGTGGGTCAACGAGGAGTACGCCGTGCCGGCCGACGAGCCGGCCCCCTCGCTCGAAGAAGAGGATAAGAACACCGAGCCTTCGGGCGACGGCGCGGAACAGGGCCGCGGGCGGTAGCGGGCGGGTTTACAGTCACGTCGCCGGTGACTGTTGACGCAACCGGAGACCCGCCCGCCGCCCTGTTCCTCACGCCCGCGCCACGGCCCGCCCGGCCTCATGCCTTCCCGCCATCGGTTCGTGTACAATGTCGGCGGCCGAAGGAGTCTGAAACCGCATGCGATTGGCTTCCCTCAAAGTTCTGCCGCTCGTCGCGGCGCTGGCGCTCGTGGCCGGGTGCGAGTTGGACGGCGCGTCGAAGAAGCGCGCCGACGCGGCCGACGCGGCGTCGCGGACGGCCCGCGCCGGTCGGCGCGACGCCTCGAAGCGGATGCCGCCGGCCGAGACGGCCGCGCGCACCAACGCCCGCGCCGGCGCGTGGACGATGCTCGACGGCCGCCGCGTGAGCCTCGAAGACTTCCGCGGCGAGGCCGTCGTCCTCGACTTCTACGCCACCTACTGCCCGCCCTGCCGCGACGAGATTCCGCACCTCGTCCGCCTCCAGAAGCGCTTCGGCCCGCAGGGGCTGAAGGTCGTCGGCCTCAACGTCGGCGGCGAGGAGGATCAGGCGAAGGTTCCGGCCTACGTCCGCGAACTCGGCATCCAGTACCAGCTCGCCAACCCCGACGAGGAGACCGTGGACATGTTCCTCGCCGGCAACAGCGCCATCCCTCAGACCTTCGTCTTCGACCGACAGGGCCAGCTCGTCGAGCACTTCGTCGGCTTCGACGAGACGGTCGCCGCCCAACTCGAACGCGCCGTCGAGTCCGCCCTCGGCGGCAAGTCGGACTGAGCGAAGGACAATTAAGAATGAAGAATGAAGAATGAAGAATGGTGTGGCGGCGGGCATCCTTCAAGACCCGAAGCGCACCATTCTTCATTCTTCATTCTTCATTCGGTTTGACGCTCGGCCCCCGGAAGGTTTATTACAGTCTCATCATCCGACTAAAAATTCGAGTCCAGCGGGGGGCGGTCTGTGAGAAGAGCCAAGATACTTGCCACGCTCGGGCCGGCGTCGCGCGAGCCGGCCATCCTTGAGGCGCTGCTCGCGGCCGGGGCCAACGGCGTGCGCATCAACATGTCGCACGGCCAGCAGGAGGAGCACGTCGAGACGATCCGCCGCGCGCGCGCCGCCGCCGGGCGCCTGCGCCGCCCGCTCTCCGTGCTCGTAGACCTCTCGGGGCCGAAGATCAGGACGGGCGTGCTCAAGGGCGGCCAGCCCGTCACGCTCGAAACCAACGCCGTCTTCACGCTCACGACCCGCGCCGTCATCGGCGACGCCCGCGAGGTCTCGACCAACTTCGCCGGCCTCGCCGCGGCCGTCCGCCCCGGCGCGCGCGTCCTCTTGGACGACGGCGCCATCGAACTCTCCGTCGAGAGCACGACCGAGACGGACGTGGTGACGCGCGTCGTCAACGGCGGCACGCTCGCCGAGCGCAAGGGCATCAACCTCCCCGGCGCGTCGCTCCCCATCCCTTCGCTCACCGACAAGGACAGGCGCGACCTCCAGTGGGCCGTGCGCGAGGGGGCCGACTACATCGCGCTCTCGTTCGTGCGCCGCGCCGAGGACTGCGCCGAGGCCAAGGCCCTCATCCGCGCGGCCGGCGGCAAGCAGCCGCTCATCGCCAAGATCGAGAAGGCCGAGGCCATCGACCACCTCGACGACATCGTCGCCGCGGCCGACGGCGCGATGGTCGCGCGCGGCGACCTCGGCGTCGAGACCTCGGTCGAACTCGTCCCCGTCTACCAGAAGCGCATCATCGAGGCGTCGAACCGCGCCGGCAAGGTCGTCATCACCGCCACGCAGATGCTCCAGTCCATGATCGAGGAGCCGCGCCCGACGCGCGCCGAGGCGTCGGACGTGGCCAACGCCGTCTGGGACGGAACCGACGCCGTGATGCTCTCGGCCGAGACGGCGGCCGGCAAGTACCCCGTGCCCTCGGTGGCGACGATGGCCCGCATCATCGAGTCGGCCGAGGCCGGGCACCCTTCGGACAACTCCGACATCACGCGCTGGGTGGGCAAGCAGTCGGGGCGCGTCAGCCGCGCGCTGTGCGAGGCGGCCGCGTTCGCGGCCATCGAGATCGGCGCGCGCACCATCACCATCATCACCGAGTCGGGCCTGATGGCGCGGCGCATGGCGGCGATCCGGCCCAACCAGCGCATCATCGCGCTGACGCCCGACCCGCGCGTGCGCGACGAGCTATCGCTCGTCTGGGGCGTCGAGTCCATCCTCCACCCGCCCTGCGAGAACACGGACGAGATGCTGCGCGTCGCCGAGCGGACGCTCGTCGAGGCCGCCGCCGCGCAGCAGGAAGAGACCATCGTCCTGATGGCCGGCCGCCTCTCCGGCAAGGGCCTCTCCAGCTCCGTCACCCTCTACACCATCGGCGGCCCGCTGCCGAGACAACTATAAAGAGGTGCAGAGCGCGGAGCGCAGAGCGCAGCATGAAGTCGTAATGCCTTCATTCTGCACTCTGCACTCCGCGCTCTGCACTTTCTTCGCCGACTGGCAGGTGACCGCGGGCGACTGGTCCGAGTCTCTGGGGCCGGCGCTCTTCGCCCTCGCGGCGCTGGCGTCCGCGTGGGTCTTCCACGACGCGCGGCGGCGCGAGGGCTTCGGCCCGCGCGCGGTCTGGGCGTGGGCGCTGCTCACGCTCCTCTTCCCGCCCGCCGTCCTCCCGCTCTACCTCGCCGCGCGGCTCTACACGCGGCGCGCCGGCGCGGGCGAACCGGGAGACGAAGAGGGGCGCGCGGAGTCGGAGCCGGGGGCGGGCGAAGGCGTCGCCGCGGAAGGCGCGGACGCTCCCAGCGCCGACGCCGTGCGGCAGGATGACGAGGGGGCGGGTGGTGCAGACGGCGGGCAGGCGGACGGTTCAGAGCCGGGCGGCGGGGAGACCGGCGCGGGCGAAGAGGCCGAGCCTGCGACGGCGACGGCCGCGGGCCGCGGGTTCGCGCCGACGCTTCTTTACGCGGCGGCCCTCGCGCTCGCCGGCGGACTCTACTTTTACGCGGACTACCGGAGTTTCGAAGCCCACCTCGCGCGGGCCGAGCGGGCGAAGCTGCGCCGCCGGCCGGACGTGACCGTCGGCGAGTACCGCGCGGCCCTGCGCGTGCGCGAGGACGGGCACACGCGCAAGCTCCTCGCCCTTGAACTGTTGCAGCAGGGCCGCCATGAGGAGGCGCTCGCCGAACTGCTCGCCGCCGCCCGCGCCGGCGAGCCGCAGGAGGGCCTCGACCTGCACATCGCGTCGGCCCTCAGCGCGCTCGGCCGGCGCGCCGAGGCGTCCGCGGCCTACCGGCGTTTCCTCTCCGGCCCGTCCTGCGCCAAGACCCTCGGCGACGAGGCGTGCGAGGCGGCGCGCGCCCGCCTCGCGCCCGCCGGGCCGCGCTAAGGTGGCTGACAAAATTATCCGCGGGTGAGCCGACGTGAAGGCGCGGCGACTCCGCCGGCGGCCGAAGATAGGCAGCGATTAAATCGAACGGGGGCGGGCGGGGTGAGAGTCGATCTCTCACCCCGCCCGCCCCCGTTCGGATTCGCTTTGAGCCGGGTTCAGCCGGCGCGCAGGGTGCGGATGATGGCGTCGCGCAGGCGCTGCGGGGCGGCCGTCTCGTCCCCCTTCTGCGGGTCGCGCCAGTTGTCGAGGATGGCGACCTTGTGCGCGCAGGCGACCGTGCAGAGCGGCGCGCACCACTTCTCGGCATGGTACTCGCGCTCGAAGTCCTTCATCGTGTAAGAGGCGAGCGGGATGCCGGGGAAGCCGCGCTGCTGCGAGCAGTGGTGGACTAACCCGTCCTCGCAGATGTAGAGGTAGCGCGCGCCCGCCCGGCAGCGCCAGTCGTTCGGCTTGCCGGCGGCGAGGTTGTCCTGAAACCACCCCAAGCGCGCGTACTCGCTCTTCGAGAGCCGCTTCAGCTCGTCGTAGACCTTGCGCTCGCGCTCGGCCAGAGGCTTGAGGATGCCGTGGCCGTCGTGGATGACGCCGACCGTGGTCGAGAAGCCGAGTTCCTTGGCGCGGCGCGCGATGGCGAGCGCGTCCTCGGGGTTCTTGATGCCGCCGCCGATGACCGAGTTGATGTTGACGTGGAAGTCGGAGTGGGCGGCGAGGTTCTGGAGCTTGCGGTCGAGGTTCTTGAGGCTCTTCTTCGAGACCTCGTCCGGCTCGACGTTATCGATGCTGATCTGGAGGTACTGGAGGCCGGCGCGGTTCAGGCCCTGAATGCGCCCCGGCGTCATGTAGTAGCCGTTCGAGATGAGGCCCGCGATCATCCCGCGCCGCCGGATGTGGGCGATGATCTCTTCGAGGTCGGGGTGCATCATCGGCTCGCCGCCCGAGATGGTGATGACGGCCGTGCGCAGGTCGGCCAGCTTGTCGAGCCGGCGCTTCATCTCTTCGAGGGGGACGGGGTCGGAGGTCTTGTCGTACTCGTTGCAGTAGGTGCAGGCGAGGTTGCAGCGGCGCATCGGGATGACGTGCGCCAGCACGGGGTGGTCTGTCCGGAGCAGGGCGCGCGTGATGAACCTCGCCTCGCTCAGCTTTAACTTGAGGTGCGTGCTTCTCTTCATCGAGCTGTGTGTCGTTCGGGCCGGCGCGCCGCGGGAAAGCTCTCTGGACGTGCGCGCCGCGGAAACTCTCGGGGAAGTCCGCTAGACAATACGCAAAGACCGTCGGCGAAGCAAGTGCCGGGCCGCGGGGCCGCGCTTGACAGAGCCGGGCCGGAAAAAGCGGAGGGCTCTGGCGGGGTTAACGCGCCAGAACCCTCCGCGACCGGTGCGTGCTGCGGTGTCCTCGTCAGCCCTTGACGATCTTGACGCCGGGGCCGAGGCTGAGCGAGAAGGCCGAACCGTCCACGCGGGCGTTCCTGTGGAAGTTGACGAGGCGGACGGTGGTGAAGTCGTTGTTGCGCTCGACGACGCGCGTCTGCACGGGCATCCCCGACCCGTCCACCCAGATTTCGGCGTACTTGTAGCCGGCCGCGCCCTTCGGCGTCAGCTTCAACTGGGTGACGTGCAGGTTGCCGTAGAGGATGCCGTCGCCGACCAGCTCCACGTCGAACCGGCTCTTGAGCTGCGCGCCCGTGATGTTGAGGCCGAAGCCGAGGACGTTGTTGACCTTCGTGTTCTTGCCCGCGCTCTTCGTGCTGCCCTGATACGCCATGTTGAGGCGCGGGCGGAAGAGCGTGTACTGGCCGCCGGCCACCGCGAGGTGCTCGCGCGCCGGGCGCGACCAGTCCACGCGCAGCTTCATGTTCGTGCCCGTGCCGGCGACGTACTGAAGCTCGCCCTCGTACAGCTCCTCAGTCCTGATCTGCGCGTTGTACTTCTGCATGACCACGCCCGAGCGCAGGCTCTGGAGCTCGCGGCGGTTGCGGTCCATGCGGTTGAGGATGGAGCTGACGAGGCCCGCGCCCTGCGCCTGCGCGTTGCGGGGGACGGAGGCGAGCGCGGTGACGAACATCAACCCGACCAGTGAAAGCGTGACGACTCTCTTCATGCGAACTCCTTACGAAAAACTGTTGGGAGACTCCCGCCGGTTCAAAAAAACCGTGCGATTCTGATTGAATGATTACTCTATGTCAACCTCGTAGCCGACCGTCCGCCCGTCCGTGCTGGTCAGTTCGCGCCAGCTTTTGACCCGCAAATCCGGGCGCTGCGTGACGGCTCGGGCGCACCGCTCGATGTCGTGGGCGTCGGGTTCGGCGGGGGCCCCCCCGGTGGCCCGAATGAGCAACTTCGGGGCCGCACCGAGGCCATTTTGATGCGCCGGGGAGCAGGCGAGTTTACCCCTTTCGAACCAACTTTTCGGCGTCAGGAAGACGAAGGCGAGGATCAGGACGCAGAGCACGTCGTACTGCCACGTCGTGCGGCCGTACGACCAGAAGGCGATCTTTTTGAGGACGCGCCAGAACATAAAAAAAGGTGACGGGCCGGGTTTCGGGGGCCGGGCGGTGGCCTCGCGGTGCTGGATTTTTATTTCAGGAGAAAGCCGCTTTATTCCAGCACCCCGGCCCCGACGCTCGAGACCCGCCGCCCTGCATTATATCTGTACACGGGGGGCGGGTTCAACGATTTGGCCGTCGCGCATATGGACGATGCGGCGGCACATGGCGGCGGCCTCCGGGTTGTGGGTGATCATGATGATGGTCTGGTTGAAGCGGTAGTTCATCTCCTGAAACATGTTGAGGACGATGGCCGAGTTCTCGGTGTCGAGGTTCCCCGTCGGCTCGTCGGCGAGGATGAGGGCGGGCTGGTTGACGACGGCGCGGGCGAGGGCGACTCTCTGCTGCTCGCCGCCGGAGAGTTCCAGCGGCTTGTGGTGCATCTTGTCTTCGAGGTGGAGGAGGCGGAGGATTTCGCGGCGGCGCGTGGGGTCGCCCTGCTTGCCGGCCGCGCCCCCGTGGATGCGCTCGGCCAGCTTCAGATTGCCCTCGGCCGTGAGCGTCGGGAAGAGGTTGAAGCGCTGGAAGACGAAGCCGATCTTGCGGCGGCGGATGTCGGTGCGGCGGGCGTCGGTGGCGGCCGTGAGGTCTTCGTCGTCGATGACGATGCGGCCCCGCGTCGGCGTGAGCAGCCCGCCGAGCAGGTGCAGCATCGTGGACTTGCCGCACCCGGAAGGCCCCATGATGGCGAGCAAGTCGCCCTCCTCCACGTCGAGCGAGACGCCGCGCAGCGCCGGCACGTCCACCGTCCCCACCCGGTAGACCTTCTCCAAATTCTCCGCGGTCAGGATTTTTCGCATCGGTCAGCAGCAAGCAGTCAGCAGTCAGCAGTCAGTAGAAAAAACCTTCTTCGCCAAGCAGTCTGCGTGCCAGCGTCGGCGCCCTCCGCGCGGAGCCTGCTGACTACCGTCTACTGTCTGCTCATTCGTACGCCAGCGCGTTCACGGGGTCGAGGTTCGCGGCGCGGACGGCCGGGTAGAGCGCGCCGAGCGCGCCGCCGAGCAGGCCGATGAGCGCGGCCGTCAGGCCCCACGCCCACGTGTACTCGAACGGCAACCCGTAGGCGCGGCTGATGAGCGACCCGGCGAGGAACGAGATGGCGAAGCCGGCGACGAGGCCGCCGACGCTGATCAGGATCGCCTCCTTCTCGATCTCGCCGACGATGTAGCCGCGCGACGCGCCGAGCGCCTTGAGGATGCCGATCTCTCTCGTCCGCTCCGTGATCGTCGTGTACATCGCCAGCATCACGACGAGGCCGCTCACGACGGCCGAGAGCACGACCAGCGTGCGGAGGAAGACGCCGAGGTACGGGATGCTCTTCTCGATGTTCGTGATGATCTCGCGCGTGAGCTGGAGCTTGTTGCCGGGCAGCGCCTCGTCGATGGCCCGCGCCGTCTCGACCGCGCGCGCCGGGTCTTTGACCTTGACGTAAATCCACGTCGCCTTGCCCGGCGACTCCAGCGCGTCCTGCATCGCGGCCAGAGACATCTTGACGCGCGGCCCGGCCTCCGGCGTGTAGACGCCCGTCACCGTGTAGGGCTGATTGCCGAAGAGGTTGATGACGCTCCCGACGCGGAGGTCGTTGTTAGCCGCCTTCGTCTGGTCGACGACGACCTCGTTGGCCGCCGCGGGCGCGCGCCCCTCGACTAAGCTCATGCCGTTCATCGCGGCGAAGTCGTTCCAGTCCACGCCCTCGACCTGCTCGAAGCCGAAGCCCTTGCCGCCCTGCGAGACGTAGCGGATGGCGGGCACGGCCCACTCGACGCCCTCGACGCGGCGCAGCTCGTCGGCGTACTGCACGGGCAGGTTCGCCGTCGTGCTCATCAGCTCCGTCCCGCCCGCGCGCGTGAAGATGATCTCGGCGCGCAGGTTCTGCGAGCGGCGCTGCAAGTCCTCCGAAAGCCCGCGCGCCAGCCCCGTAAACAGCATCACCAGACAGACGCCGAGCGCGACGCCGGCCGCGCTCACGACGGCGCGCACCGGCCGCTGGCGCACGTTGGCTGTGACGAGACTGTCCATAGTAATCGGGCGCCGGGCGCCGGGCGAAAGCGACTCGGCCCCGGCCTGCGCCCGGCGCCTACTTCTTCATCGCGTCCAAATCCACCACGGGCAGATTCGAGGTGTTCTGGAGGGCGAAGATTTCGGCGTCGCGGGGCGTGTCCACCTCGACGCCGGCCGGCTCCTGAAAGGCGACGCGGATCGAGTAGCGATCCTGCGGCCGCGTCAGCTCGATCTGCGCCGGGAGGCGGCGCGCCCCCGCGCCCGAGCCGAACATCTGCGGGTTGCTCAGGAGCACGTCGGTGACGAGCTGGCCGCGCTCGTTGTAGTTCTGCACGCGGGCGAGGCGGATGGCGCCGACGCGGTCGAACCAGAAGCGGCGCAGCACGCGGGCGCGGTTCGGCCCCTGCGGCTCCAGCTCCGACATCACGTAGTAGCCGCGCACGACGCGCGCGTCCTTGCGCGCCCCGGCCCGCGTGTCCGGCTCCTCCTCGAACGTCTCGGCCACGGCGTAGAGCAGGTTCGAGCCTTCGGCCGCGGCCGGCGGCACGAGCAGCGCGTCGGTGAAGTGCTGCGGGCGCAGGGAGGAGAGCGCGCTGACGGTGGCGCGCTGCATGGCGGCCTCGCGCCGCGCCCCGTCCTGCCGGCAGTCGGGCGACTGGCCGTTGTCGTCGAGCCGCTCGTAGACGGCGCGGTTCGTGCCCGTCACGAAGCGCCGGTACTTGTCGTCGCCCTGATAGACGGCCGCCCAGAAGCGCTCGCCGTTCGAGCTCATCTCGGCGATCTTGGTGCCGATGAGCGGGGCCTGTATGAGCAGGTAAATCTGGCCGGGCCGCTGCACGATGAGGCGGCCGTCGGCCGTCCGGTACTTCTCGGCGATGCCGCACTCGGCGAAGCTCGTGTCGAGGAACTGGATGTCAACGCGGCCGTGGAGCGAGCGCACGTCGGCGAGGCGGTTGACCTCGGCGATCAGTCGCTCCGGCTCGGCCCCGACGAGCGGCGTGAGCGGCTGCGGCACGCTGACCTTGCGACTCGGGCGGAAGAGGCCGCAGCCGCCCGCGAGCAGGGCCACGGCCAGCGCCAGCGCCAGCCGCGTGGCGGACACACTTTGGGGGCGATTCGACTTGAACATCAACGGAAGCGGGCGGCCGCGCGCGCCACGTCTCTGGCCTTTTACGTTTCGGTAAATCAATTAAAGGAACCTAACAAACGCCTTCCGGCCTTGTCAACAAAGGCCGCGAGCCGTAAATCGTGAATCGCGAACAGAGGTCGAGCTTGGTCGGCCCCGAGTTCAGACGCCCGACGCCGGGAGGGCGACCCTCTTTTCGATTTACGACTCGCGGCGCGCGGCTCACGGCTTTTGGTCGAGCAGCAGCGGCGGGCGGCTGAAGCGCGCGCGCAGGCCGTTGATGGCGCGGAAGACTTTGGGGCGGCTGACGAGCCTGACCTCCAGCTCGCGCTTGCCGGGGAAGTCGAGCAGCATGATGCCGAGCAGGATGGTGAGCACGCCCTGACCGGGCACGCCCGGCAGCGACATCACGATGCCGAAGCCGACCAGCACCAGCCCGAGCAGGTTCTTCACGAAGATGCCGATGAGGCGCAGCACCGGGTGGCGGTGCGTCAGAAACTCGCGGTCGTGCGACGAGTGGAAGTAGTTGGCCGGCAGCTTGACCAGCACGAACGTCACCACGAGGATGCTCCCCACGAAGGTGGCGACCGAGATCAACACCCCGACGAGCACCTGCCCCCACGTCAGCCCCCACGCCTCCAGATACTGCGTCAGCCACTCAATCATAAGAAGAAGTAGACAGTAGTCAGTAGTCAGTAATCAGTAGGAAGACCTTCGGCGGCGAACCATCAGGGCGTCGGCGTCAGCGCCAATAACGCGGCGCGCTACCGTCTGCTGACTACTGTCTACTGTCTACTTTTAGATTTCCCCTCTCGCGGACGAGCGCGGCGATAGTTTCGGCGACCACCTCGCGGGCCGCGCCTCCGAGGCCGAAGTCGCGCCCGGCCGCGCCCTCCCAGAACTCGCCGAGGCCGCGCGCCCCGGCCCGCTCGAACGTCAAAGCCTGCGCGAGCAGGTCAATGATGTCGGCCGCCTTCACCAACCGCGCCTCAAGGCTCGCGCGCTCCTCGTAGTCCTCGTGCAGCCGCGCGTACTGCCCGGCGCGGCTCGGGCCGAGCGGGCGCATCACGTCGTCGAAGGCCGCGCGCTCGGCGTGCCGCCGCGCGTCCTTGCCGTAATAGTCGGCCACCGTGCGCGGCAGGTCGCCCGTCCGCGTCTCCTGTAGGTCGTGCAGCAGCGCGAGCCGCAAGACCCGCTCCGCGTCCACCGCGACGCCTCGCGCCGCGACCTCGTCCGCCAGCAGCATCGCCGTCAGCGCCACGCCGTACGAGTGCGCCGCCACCGACTCGGCTCCCGCCGGCAGCCCGCGCAGAACCCAGCCCGTGCGGTCGAGCCGTTTCAGACGCTGAAGTTCGAGCAGGACGGAAATCATCTTAGTAGTCAGTAGACAGTAGTCAGTAGTCAGTAGAAAGACCGTCTCTCACGAGTCGTTCGCGTGTCAGCGTCAGCATCGGTAGTGCGGAGCCTACCGGCTACTGCCTACCGGCTACTCCTTCCGCAAACATCTTGCCGGGGTTGAGTATGCCGCGGGGGTCGAGCGCGCGCTTGATGCGGCGCATGGCCTCGACGGTGTCGGGGTCGAGCGCCATGTGGAGATAGGGGGCCTTGACGTAGCCGATGCCGTGCTCGCCGCTGATGGTTCCGCCCAGCTCGACGGCGGCGGCGAAGGTCTCGCCGACGGCGGCGCGGGCGCGGCCGACGGCCGCCGGGTCGGAGCGTTCGCACATGAAGTTGACGTGGATGTTGCCGTCGCCGAGGTGGCCGAAGTTGACGACGAAGGTCTGGTGGCGGCGGCCGATCTCCTCGACGCGCGCGACCAACTCCGGCACGCGCGAGCGCGGCACGACCACGTCCTCGTTAAACTTCAGCGTCCCGTACTTCCTGATCGCCGGCGACAGCGCCCGCCGCACGTCCCACAGACGCTCCTCCTCCTCGCGCGTCTCCGAGCGCAGCACGTCGTAGCCGCCCAACTCCTTCATCACCTCTTCGACGACGCGCGCCTCGCGCTCGACCTCCGCGGCGGGGCCGTCCACCGAGACGAGCAGGAGCGCGCCCGCTTCACGGTCGAGGCCGAAGGCGAACTCGGCCTCGACGGCGCCGACGGCCGCGCGGTCGAGCACCTCGACGGCGACCGGCGTCACGCGCGCGCGGGTGAAGGCGGGCGGGCAGGCGCAGGCCGCCGCCATCGTCCTGAAGGTCGCGCGCACGGTGCGCGTCGCCTCGGGCAAGGGGAGCAGCCGCAGCGTCGCCTCGGTGATGACGCCGAGCATCCCTTCGCTGCCGCAGAGCAGGCCCGTCAGGTCGAAGCCGACGACGTTCTTGCTTGTGCGCCCGCCGGCGCGGACGACCTCGCCCGTCGGCAACACGACTTCGAGGCCGAGCACGTAGTGCTTCGTCACCCCGTACTTGGCCGAGCGGATGCCGCCCGCGTTCTCGGCGATGTTGCCGCCGACGTAAGAGTTTTTA
>DATMVI010000253.1:0-2077 GCA_035563275.1 Pyrinomonadaceae bacterium | reverse complement strand
CGTCGAGGAGCGTGACGCGGCGGAAGCGGCGGCGCGCGCGCCAGAGAGTGACGGCGGGGCGCCCGCCGCGCACGAGAATTTGTCGGAGCAGTTCCGCGCGCGGACGGTCTTCAAGTCCTACGTCGCGCTGGCGCACGGCGTGGTGAAGGAGGACAAGGGGCGCGTCGAGCAGCCCATCGCGCGCGACCCGCGCCACCGCACGCGGATGGCCGTCGTCCGCGGCGGCCGCCCCGCCCTCACGCTGTGGCGCGCGCGCCGCCGCTTCCGCCGCGCGACGCTGCTCGACGTGGAGATCAAGACCGGGCGCACGCACCAGATTCGCGTCCACCTCGCGTGGCTCAAACACCCGGTCGTCGGCGACGAGACCTACGGCGAGGGGCGCGACCGCAACGTGCAAGACCCCGCCCTGCGCGCCGCCATCGCCAAGCTCGGCCGCCAGTTCCTGCACGCCGCGCGCCTCGGCTTCCACCACCCGCGCACCGGCGAGTGGGTGAGCTTCAACGCGCCCCTGCCCGAAGAGCTGGCCGCGCTGCTTTCGTTTTTAGAAGAGACGGGCTGAACGGGGCCGCTACGGGTTTTGTTCCTGCTGCTCGATGCGGCGGATGAGGCCGGAGAGGCGCGGGTCGCGGCGCAGCGCGTCGAAGCGCGGGTCGGACTTGAGGAGGATCATGCCGGGGTGGCGGTCGGCGTAGGACTTCTCCAGCCACTCGAAGGCGCGGTCGCTCTCGCCGAGCCCCGCGTAGACGGCGGCCACGAAGTAGGGCGAGACGTAGGCGCGGGCCGCGCGCTCGCGCAACTGTTCGAGAATCTTCTGCGCCTCGGCGCGGCGGCCCGCCGCGGCGTAGGCGTGGCCGAGCGCCGAGAGCGTCTCCGGGTCTTCGCCCATCAGGTCGCGCGCCTTCTGGAACTCGGCGACGGCCTCGGCCTCGCGGCCCGGCTGCTGGAGGTACGCGTAGCCGAGGTAGAGGCGCGCGACGCCGAAGTGTTCGTCCACTTCGAGCGTCTTGCGCAACTGCTCGACGGCGCGTTCGTACTGGCGCGCGTAGTAGAGGTAGAGGCCGGCGTTGGCGCTGATGATCGAGGAGAGCGGGTCGAGTTCCTGCGCGCGCTTAATCTCGGAGAGCGCCTCGCCGTGGCGCCCGACCTGCACGAGGTAGGAGGCGTACCACTGGTGCGCGGTCGCGTAGTTCGGGTTGAGTTCGAGCGCGCGCTCGAAGTCGCGCCCCGCCTCCTCCCACTTCCAGTCGTAGGCCATGCGGACGAAGGCGAGCGAGGTGTGCGCCTCGGCGAGGTTGGCGTCCAAGGCGAGCGCCCGCTCGGCCGCGGCGCGCGCCTTCGGCATCGCCTCGCGCGGCGGGACGATGCTGTAGTCGCTCATCAGGGAGTAGGTGTCGGCGAGGCCCGCGTAGGCGAGCGCGTAAGACGGGTCGCGCTCGATGGCGGCGTTGAAGTAGGAGACGGCCCTGCGGAAGCCGTCTTCGGTGCGCTTGTTCCAGAAGTAGCGGCCGCGCAGGTAGTCCTGATAGGCCGCGCTGTCGCTGGTGTGGCGCTTCGGGTCGGCCGGCGCCGCCCCGCCGCGCAGGCGCGAGCGCAGGCGCGCCGCGATCTCGCGCGCGATCTCGTCCTGCACGGCCAGCACGTCGGAGAGCTTGCGGTTGTACTTCTCGCCCCAGAGCTGCGTGCTGTCGCGCCCGTCGATCAGCTCGACGCTGACCACCAAGTCTTCGCCGCGCTGCGCGACCGCGCCCGTGAGCACCGCGCCGACGCCCAGCTCGCGCGCCACGCGCGCCGGCTCCACGTCGCGCCCCTTGTAGCGGAAGACCGAGTTGCGCGACATCACCTTGAGGCCGGGCGCGGGCGACAGGCTGCGGATGAGGCTCTCGGTGATGCCGTCGGAGAGGTACTCGGTCTCGGGGTCGCCGCCCGCGTTGGCGAAGGGCAGGACGGCGATGGCGTCGATGTTGGCGCGCGCCGTCATCCGCCGGAAGAGCGTGTACGCGCCGAGGCCGAGGACGAAGAGCAGGACGGCGGCGACCGACGCGGCCACGACCCGGCTCTTCAGCGCGGGCGCGGCGGT
>DATMVI010000252.1:0-11033 GCA_035563275.1 Pyrinomonadaceae bacterium | reverse complement strand
TAGAACTCGGCCAGCCCCTCCTTGAGCCAGAGCGGCGCGTGGCGGTAGTAGTTGCTGACGAGCAGGTGCGCGTACTCGTGGAGCAGCGTGGGCGACGCGCCCGCGCCGCCGTCCGCGTCGGCGGCGAGCGTGATGTAGTTGAGGTCGGGGCCGTGCTGGAAGTGGCCGGCCACGTCGGCGGCCTCGCGCCCGCCGAAGAGCGGCTTGAAGGGCGCGTAAGAGTTTTGGTCGCGGAAGAGGAGGACGACCGTCTGCGCGGAGGAATCGAAGTGGCCGGCCGGGAGCACGCGCGCGAAGGCGGCGCGGTACTGTTCGAGCTGGCGGGCGGCCCCGCGCGCCTCGGCCTCCCCCGCCTCGGAGACGACGAGGAAGTGCCGCGAGCGGGCGCTCACCCAGCCCCCGCTTTGCGCGCGCGCCGGGGCGGCCGCCGCGAGGAGGAGCAGCAGCGACAGCGCCGCCGACGCGGCGACGCCGAAGATTCGGGTCTTACTTCTCAACATCCTGAAAGGGTCGCGCCGCGCGGAGGTTTACGCGCGGGCCGTCCGCGTCTACCAGAGTGAGCTGACGAGGTATATGATGCCGGCCAGCGCCGCGAGGAGCGCCAGCGCGGCCAGCGAAACGCAGCCGTAAAACGTGAGCCGTACGCGTCGGGCGGTCTTCTCGTCGCCGGGCGACAGAGGGTTTTGCGGGAAGTAGGGCGGCGGGGTCTCGGTCGGCACGTCTCTCAATCTCCTCTTCGTTCCCGCGATTGTAACATCCCCCATCCCCGATCCGCCGACCTGCTTGCCCGGCGCTCGCGCGGCGTGCTACCGTTTCGACTTTCATTCGGAAGCCGGATTCGCCTCCGGCTTTCGCCTTCAGGTGGGCGCCCATGATTCGACCCTTTCGCGGCAAGCACCCGCAGATTCACCCCTCGGCCTTCGTCGAGGACACGGCGCAGGTCATCGGCGACGTGGTCATCGGCGAGCAGTCCTCGGTCTGGTACGGCGCGGTCGTGCGCGGCGATGTCTTCCACATCCGCATCGGCGACCGCACCAACATACAGGACGGGACGGTCGTCCACGTCGCCAACGGCACGCACGCCACCGTCCTCGAAGACGAGGTCACGGTCGGCCACAACGTCACGCTGCACGGCTGCCACGTCGAGCGCGGCTGCCTCGTCGGCATCGGCGCCATCGTGATGGACGGCGTCCGCGTCGGCGAAAAGTCTCTGGTCGCGGCCGGCTCGCTCCTCTCGCCGGGCACGGTCATCCCGCCGCGCTCGCTCGTGATGGGCACGCCGGCGCGCGTCAAGCGCCCGCTCACCGGCGAGGAGGTCGCGCAGCTCGACGTCTTCTGGCAGAACTACGTCGAGTACACGCGCGTCTACCGCGAGGAGTACGGCATCGCGGACGCGCCGGCCGGGTAGCCGGGCCGAAGGTCTTGAGAGACGTGAGAAGCATCGGCAGAGCCGCCGCCCTCCTGCTCGCGCTCGCCGCCTCTCCGGCCGGCGCGTCGGCGCAGGCGCGCGACTCGCTCGCGCCGGCCTACGCGGCGGGGGGCGGCGGAGCGGAGTCGGCCGCGGCGCAGACCGGGGTCTTCGGCTCGGAGCGCGCGGCCAACGAGTTCGGCGTCTGGGGCGGCGGCTCGTGGGACTCGCCGACGCTCATCGGCAAGGCCGAGGACGCCCGCCTCGCCCTCCTCGGCCTGCGCTACGCGCGCGTGCTGGCGCGCGGCGACAACCTCGCGCTCAAGTACACGCTCGACGCCGTGCCGCTCGCCGTCCTCTCGTACGAGGGCGAGTCGCTTGAGCCGCCGCCGCCGGGCCTCGCGGCGCGGCGCGTGCGGCGGCAGATCACGGGGGCGGGACTCTCGCCCGTCGGCTTCCAGTTGAACTTCCGCCGGCGCGAGCGCGTCCAGCCCTTCGCGCAGGCCAGCGGCGGCTTCCTTTACTTCGGCGAGCGCGTGCCTCTGGAGGGCGGCGCGCAGTTCAACCTGACGGCCGACTTCGGCGGCGGCCTTCAGGTCAAGACCGGCGCGCGCCGCGCGTGGACGCTCGGCTACCGTTACCACCACGTCTCGAACGGCTACCGCGCCCAGCTCAACCCCGGCTTCGACGCGAACGTCTTCTACTTCGGCTACTCGATCTTTAGGTGAAGAATGAGTGCAGTAGACAGTAGTCAGTAGTCAGTAGCCAGTAGCGCCCCGCGCTACGACGACTGACAATGTCGCCCTGACGATACGACGCCGAAGGTCTTCCTCCTGACTACTGACTACTGACTACTGACTACTGTCTACTTCTTTTATGCCCGCAAAGACACAACCGGCGCGCGGGATGCGCGACTTTCTGCCGGCCGACGTGCGGCGGCGCGAGCACGTCATCCGCGTCATCAGGGAGACGTACGAGCGCTACGGCTTCGAGCCGCTGGAGACGCCCGCGGTCGAGAACATCGAGACGCTTTTGGGCAAGTACGGCGAGGAGGGCAACCAGCTCATCTTCAAAATCCTCCGCCGCGGCGAGCACGAGAAGACGGGCGAGGCCGACCTCGCGCTCCGCTACGACCTGACCGTGCCGCTCGCCCGCGTCGTCGCGGAGTACGCCGACGAGCTGCCGAAGTTTTTCAAGCGCTACCAGATTCAGCCCGTGTGGCGCGCCGACCGGCCCGCGCGCGGCCGCTTCCGCGAGTTCTACCAGTGCGACGTGGACGTGTGCGGCTCGCGCTCGGCGGTCATCGAGGCCGAACTCTGCGCCGCCGCGAGCGACGCGCTGGAGGCGCTCGGCTTCAACAACTTCACCATCCGCCTCAACCACCGGCAGGTCTTGGCGGGCGTCCTCGACGCGGCCGGCGTCGGCGCCGGTAAGCACGCCGACGCGCTCGTCGCCATCGACAAGCTCGACAAGATCGGGCGCGAGGGCGTCGCGCGCGAGTTGGCGGGCCGCGGCGTCGCGGCCGAGAGCGGCGACGAGCTGCTCGGCTTCTTCGAGAACCTGCCGGCGCTCGAACACGCCGCCGAGTTCGTCGCCGGCGGGACGACCGACGCCTCGGCGGCCGAAGCCTACAACCGCGCGGCGCTCGGCCGCCTCGTCGAGTTCATCGGCGACCGCGAGGCCGGCGCGCGCGGCGTCGAAGAGCTGCGCAAAGTCATCGAGTACGCCGCCGCCTACGGCGTTCGGGGCAGGATCAAGATCGACCCCAGCCTCGCGCGCGGGCTCTCTTACTACACGGGCACGATCATGGAAATCCACGTGCCCGACCTCGCTGGCAGCCTCGGCGGCGGCGGGCGCTACGACAACCTGCTCGGGATGTTCTCGGGGCGCGAAGTCCCCGCGTGCGGCTTCTCTCTGGGGCTTGAGCGCATCATCGTCGTGATGACCGAGCGCGGGATGTTCCCGGCGGAGATCGAGCGCCCGGCGGCCGACGTGATGGTCACGCTCTGGAACGAGGAGTCGGTCGCCGACGCGCTCGCCTTCGCGTCGGAGCTTCGCCGCGCCGCGCCCGAGTTGCGCGCGGACGTGTACCCGGAGGCCGACAAGCTGGGCAAGCAGTTCAAGTACGCCTCCGCGCGCGGCGTGCCCTTCGTCGTCGTCATCGGCGACGACGAGCGCGCGCGCGGCGAGGTCGCCTTAAAGAACATGAAGACCGGCGACCAGCAGACGCTCGGCCGCGGCGAGGTCGCGGAGGCTTTACGACGGAGTTTAAGGGGGTAGACGCGGGCGGCGGAAAGCTCATCCGCCCGGCCGTCTCGTCGAAATTATGGCAATCACACTGGACAACTTGGGCGACTTGGAGCGCACGCACTCGTGCGGGCAGTTGCGCGCGGAGGACGCGGGGCGCGCCGTGGTGCTGATGGGCTGGGTGGCGGTGCGGCGCGACTTCGGGCCGCTGACGTTCGTCGACCTGCGCGACCGCGACGGGCTGACGCAGGTGGTCTTCAACTCGGAGACGGCCGCCGAGGCGCACGCGCGCGCCAAGGAGGTGCGCGGCGAGTACGTCGTCGCCGTGCGCGGCGAGGTCGTTTTGCGCGACGAGGCCGCGCGCAACCCGAAGCTCGCGACCGGCGACGTGGAGGTGCAGGCCCGCGAAATCCGGGTCTTGAACGAGGCGCGCACGCCGCCCTTCCAGCTCGACGCGCCGCCCGACAAGCTCGCCGCCGAGGACGTGCGCCTCAAGTACCGCTACCTCGATTTGCGCCGCCCTTACCTGCAAAACAACCTGCGGCTGCGCCACCGCATGGTCTCCGAAATCCGCTCGCACATGAACGAGCAGGGGTTCACCGAGATCGAGACGCCGATCCTGATTAAGTCCACGCCCGAGGGCGCGCGCGACTACGTCGTGCCGTCGCGGCTCTACCCCGGCAAGTTCTACGCGCTGCCGCAGTCGCCGCAAATCTTCAAACAGATTTGCATGATCGCGGGCCTCGACCGCTACTACCAGATCGCGCGCTGCTTCCGCGACGAAGACCTCCGCGCCGACCGCCAGCCCGAGTTCACGCAGTTGGACGTGGAGTTCAGCTTCGCCTCGACCGAGCAGGTCTACCGCTTGATCGAACGGCTCGTGGCGCGCATCTTCCGCCTCGTCGGGGCGGAACTCCCCGTGCCTTTCCCGCGCATGACCTACGCCGACGCGATGCGGCGCTACGGCAGCGACAAGCCCGACCTGCGCTACGGGATGGAGCTGCAAGACGTGCCTCTCACGGATGATGTCGCCGAGCTTCCGCTTTTTCGCGAGACGTGGGATGCGCAGGGCGATGTCAGGTGTATCGTCGTCAAAGGCGGGGCGAAGTTATCGCGCAAGGCGATTGACGAGTTGAACGAGTTCGTCAAACGTTACGGCGCGAGAGGGTTGGCGTGGGTTAAGCTCGGAGACGAGACCGGGTCGTCCCTGTTAAAGGCGCTCGGCGCGGCCACCGTCGAGGCGGTGGCGCAAAGGGTGGGCGCGAATAAAGGTGACTTGGTTCTCATCGTCGTCGGTAAACAGAAGGTCGTCCAGTCGAGCTTGGGGGCTTTGCGCGTCGAGGTAGCGCGGCGCGAGAAGCTGATCCCGGCGAACTCGTACGCGCCGCTGTGGGTGACCGAGTTCCCGATGTTCGAGTACCACGAGGACGACGGCCGCTTCTACGCCATGCACCACCCGTTCACCTCGCCGCTCGACGAAGACCTGCCGCTCTTCGAGCAGGCGGTCGAGGGCGGCGAGACGCACCTGCTCGGCCGCGTCCGCGCGAAGGCTTACGACACGGTCGTCAACGGCATCGAGGTCGCGGGCGGCTCGATCAGGATTCACCGCCGTGACGTGCAGCGACTCGTCTTCAAGGCGCTGGGGCTGACGGAGGAGAAGGCGCGCGAGCGCTTCGGCTTCTTCCTCGACGCGCTCGAATACGGCACGCCGCCGCATGGCGGCATCGCCGCCGGCATCGAGCGCATGCTGATGGCGCTGGCCGGAATCGACAACATCCGCGACCTGATGGCCTTCCCGAAGACGGCCTCGGCCGCCGACCTGATGATCGACTCGCCCGGCGAGATCGACCCGCACCAACTCGACGAGCTTGGCATCCGCATCGTCGAAGACTAGGGGGGGATTCGCGATTTTTGATTTTCGATTGACGGGCGGCGTCAACCGTCTTCTTTAAATCGCGCGTCGCGAATCAAAAATCAGAAATGCCGATGAGTGAAGAAGAGAAAGACCGCTCGCTGCGCGAACACCTCCTTTACGTGCTCGGCGGCGGCGGCGCGCACATCAGTTTCGACGAGGCGTTGAAGGACTTCCCCGAAAGCCTCATCAACGCGCGGCCGGCGGGCGCGCCGCACACGCCGTGGCAGTTGCTCGAACACATGCGGATCGCGCAGTGGGACATCCTCGAATTCAGCCGCGACGCCGCGCACGTCTCGCCGCCGTGGCCCGAGGGCTACTGGCCCGACCCCGCCCGCGAGGCCGACGCCGAGGCGTGGCGGGCGAGCGCCGAAGCCTTCCGCGCCGACCTCCGCGCGATGCAAGACCTCGTCGCCGACCCCTCCGTTGACCTCCACGCGCGCATCCCCCACGGCGACGGCCAGACCGTCCTGCGCGAAGCCCTGCTCGTCGCCGACCACAACGCCTACCACCTCGGCGCGCTCGTCACGGTCAGGAAAAGTCTGGAGTCCGCCGTCTGAAGTCCGGGGTCAGGACGGAAGAGCTCGACTTTGACCCCGGACTCCGGACTTTTTGTATGTTCGAGATAGGGCGCGGGCTGTGGGACGAGATGCTGGCGCACGCGCGCCGCGCGTCGCCCGAAGAGTGCTGCGGGCTGGTGGGGGGGCGGGCGGGCGTGGCGTCGAGCGTCTACCCTCTGCGGAACGTGGCGGGCGACGCGCTGACGGCCTACGAGGCCGCGCCGGAGGAGTTGTTCGCGGCGCAGCGGCGGATGCGCGCGGCCGGCGAGGAGTTGATCGGCATCTACCACTCGCACCCGCGCGCGCGCGACCCCGTCCCCTCGCAAACGGACGTGAAGCTTGCCTTTTACCCGTCGGCGGTTTATTTCATAATCGGCTTCGCCGACGACGGCCGCGGCGTCCTGCGCGCCTTCCGCATCTCCGAAAGGGAGGCGCGGTGGGAGCGCGCCGAGTTCAGAATCACGGAGGATTTTTGATTGTGGATTTTTGATTTTCATCGGCGGGCGGCGCGGCCGGCCTCTCCCGGCCGCAAAATCGCAAATCTAAAATCAAAAATCTAAAATCTTAAACTCCCCGAGTTTCGTAGAATGCCGTATGCCCGAGAAGAGAAGTAAGTACGACACCGACCCGCTCGACCCGGACTTCGTGCGCCGCACGGAGGAGATGTCGGGGAAGACGGGCGAGGTGGGGGGCGAGCAGCAGACCGTCCCGCTCCGGGACGACCCGTCGCTCAGCGAGCCGACGCGGCGCTTCGACGAGCAGGTGTCGGACTCCTACCCGTCCGTCTTCGTGCCGCCGGTCTACAAGGCCCCGCCGCGCCCGCAAGCCTTCGGCGGCTTCGGGGTCGGCTCGGAGCCGCACCAGCCGCCGGCCACGGCCGTCCCGCCCGGCCCTTCGTCGCCCTACAACCCGCAGACGCCGCCGCCGGCCGCGCCGTCCTCGCGCAAGGTGACGAAGCTGCGCCTGAGCGAGAAGGCCGCCACCGCGCTCCCCTACGCGCCCTTCTACATCGGGCTGGTGATCGGCATCATCTGGTTGCTCGTCGTGCCGCGCCACGAGACGCGCACGCGCTTCCACGCGGCGCAGGGGCTGGCGCTGCAACTCGCCATCCTCGTCGGCTCGTTCATCTTCGGCGTCGTCCGCGGCATCACCGACAGCGGCCTCGGCGGCTTCCTCTTCGGCCTCGCGGCCTTCGTCTTCCTGCTGGTCTCGATGTGGCGCGTCTGGCACGGCAGGCCCCACCACGTCCCCCTCCTCGACGACGCCACCGCTTGGCTCGACGACCACTTCAAGCCGATGAAGTGACGGGCAGGGTGTCGGTTTCCGGGCGCCGGGCGCCGGGGTCGAGACAATCCCCCGGCGCGCGACACCCGGAAACCGACACCCTTCTTTTGCCCCGCCGCTTATGCTACTCTCCGAGAGGCTTGTCTCCCTCTACTCCGTGCGCACGGCTTTTCGTTCCAGAACATTGCCGGGGATGTTTAGCTTGATGAGAAGGAAGTTCTTCGCCCTGCTGCTGGCGCTGGCCGCGGCGTCGCCGCTCGCGCCGTGGGCCGACGCGGCGCAGAGGCGCCGGCGGCCCGCGCGCCGCCCCGCGCCGGCCGCCGCCGGCCGCCAGCAGGACGCGCGCGTCGCGCAACTCGCCGACGCATACCTGCGCGGACACTTCGCCTTCAGCCCGACCGAGGCGACCGCCGCCGGCCTCCACGAGTTCGACGCGCGGCTCGAAGAGCGCAGCCCCGAGGCGGTCCAGACCGAAGTCCGCCGGCTGCGCTCGGCGCTCGCCGACCTCGCGCGCGTGCCGGAGTGGCGTCTGTCGCCCGAGGCGCGCTACGACTTCCTCGTCCTACAGTCGCACGCGCGCGCGCGCCTCCTCGAACTCGAAGAGGTCAGGATGTGGCGGCGCGACCCGAACCTCTACACCAACCTCGCCTCGTCGGCCGTAGACAACATCCTCAAGCGCGGCTACGCGCCCGTCGAGCAGCGGCTTGACGCCCTGCTCGCGCGCGAGCGGCAGATACCGCGGCTGCTCGCCGAGGCGCGGCAGAACCTCGACGACCCGCCGCGCCTCTACACCGAGCGGGCCGTCGCGGAGGCGCGCGGCGCGGTCGAGTTCTTCGAGCGCGTCGTGCCGCAGATGTTCGAGCGCGCGGGCGGCAGCCGGCTCGTGGCCGCGCGCCGCGCCGAGTTCCACGAGGCCAACTCGGGCGCGGTCGCCGCGCTGCGCTCTTACGCCGAGTGGCTGGAGCGCGACCTGCTGCCGCGTTCGGCCGGCGAGTACGCCGTCGGCGCGGAGAACTTCCGGCGGAAACTTCTTTACGAGGAGATGATCGACACGCCGGCCGCGACGCTCGCGCGCGAGGGCGAGCGGCAGTTGCGCGAGACGCAGGACGAGATGCGCTCGGTCGCCGAGCAGGTCGCGCCCGGGCGGGGGCTGCGCGCGGCGCTCGAACTGCTCGGGCGCGAGCGGCCCGGCGCGGACGGCCTCGTCGGCGAGGCCCGCGCCGAACTCGACCGCCTCCGCGCCTTCATCCGCGCCGAAGGTTTACTGACGCCGCCGGCCCGCGAGAACTTGACCGTCGCCGAGACGCCCGCCTACGCGCGCACGCTCTCCTTCGCCTCGATGGACGCGGCCGGCCCGTTCGAGCGCGGGACGGACGAGAGCTTCTACTACGTCACGCCGCCCGACCCGGCGTGGGACGCGCGCCGCCGCGAAGAACACCTCGCCTACTTCAACCGCTACCAACTCGCCGTCATCTCGATGCACGAGGTCTCGCCCGGCCACTACTATCAACAACTGAAGGCGCGGCAGTCGCGCTCGCGCGTGCGCGCGGCGCTCGGCTCGGCCGTCTTCGTCGAGGGCTGGGCGCACTACTGCGAGCAGATGATGTTGGACGAGGGCTTCGGCGGGAACAACCCGAAGCTGCGGCTCGCGCAGTTGAGCGCCGCGCTGCTGCGCCTGTGCCGCTACCTCGCCGCCCTGCGCGTGCACACGTCGGGCATGACGTACGAGGAGGCCGTCGAGTTCTTCGCGCGCGAAGGCCACCTCGCGCGCACGAACGCCGAGCGCGAGGCGCGGCGCGCGGCCGCCGACCCGACGACGCTCGTCTACACGCTCGGCAAGATGGAGATTCTCAAACTGCGCGACGAGTGGCGGCGGCAGATGGGCGACTCGTTCCGCCTCGGCGAGTTCCACGACCGCCTGCTCAGCTACGGCATGCCGCCCGTCCGCATCCTGCGCATGGCGATGCTCGGCGACGACGGCCGCGGCGCGCGCGCCGACGGCGGAGGCGGCGCGAACCAATCCGAGGAGGCGAGGCCGTTGGACTTCTCCGTGCTGGCGATGGGCAGTTACAGCAGCTACGAAGGCGCGCGCCGCGTCGAACTGATCACGACGCCCGAGGAGTGGGCGCGGGTGTGGGAGGTCATCGGGACGGGGCGGCCCCTGCCCGACGTTAACTTCGATACGCGGGCCGTCATCGTCGCCCATCAGGGGCAGCAGCGTTCGGGCGGCTACGGCATCGAGATCACGGGCGTCAAGCGCGTTGGCACTGTGCTTGCTGTCTCCGTTAACGAGCGCCGCCCGGCGTCCGGAGACATTACAACGCAGGCACTCACGTCGCCCTTCGTCGCCGTCTCCGTGCCGCGCCCTTCGGCCGGCGTGAGCGTCAGATTCGAGGACGCGGGGGCGGGCGTCGAGGCCCCGCAACCGAATCGCAACAGAAACGTGAGGCCGCGCCCGCGCCCGCGTCGAAGAGGCCGCCGCGGGCGTTGAGGAAAGGGCGAACGCCGGTTCGCGGCCGCTCATCTAAAGATTGTGCTAACGTGAGCGCCTGCACGAGTTGCGGCGCCGGCTAGACGAAAAAGTTGATGTTCTCTCCTCGCTGTTCCTGTCCGCTTTGCGGGCAGGTTGACAAGGCGCTGTAAGGCCCGGGGCGGAGAAGCATTCGGCGTAGAGCGGCACGGCCCCGTGCGTGATGAACGACAAGGGGGCGTGCCGCTCGTTAACTTTTGCGTTGAAGGTTGAAGAGAGGCGCGGCCCGACCACGCACGCGCCGGCGGAGGGATAAAATGACTACTATCAGAGGCAATCATGCGCGGCGCGGGGCCGCATGGCTCGTGGCGCTGATGCTCACGCTCATGCCGCTCGCGGCGCTGGCGCAGACCCGCGTCGAGATGCCGAGCAACAAGTACAGCGTGCAGGACGACATCCAGCTCGGGCAGCAGGCCTCGCAGCAGGTCTACCAGCAGATGCCGATCATGCGCGACGCGGCCATCGACGAGTACGTCGAGTCGGTCGGCCGCCGCCTCGTCGCGGCCATCCCCGCGGAGTACCAGCAGCCCGGCTTCCGCTACTCTTTCGACGTGGTGGACGCGCGCGACATCAACGCCTTCGCGCTCCCGGGCGGGCCGATGTTCGTCAACCGCGGGATGATCGAGGCCGCGCGCTCGGAGGGCGAGATGGCCGGCGTCATGGCGCACGAGATCAGCCACGTCGCCCTGCGCCACGCCACCGCGCAGGCCACCGAGACGCAGAAGTTCCAGATCGGGTCGGTGCTCGGCCAGATCGCGGGCGCGGTCATCGGCGGCGTCCCCGGCGCGGTCATCGGCACGGCCAGCCAGATCGGCTTCGGCGCGGGCGCTTTGAAGTACAGCCGCAAGTACGAGACGCAGGCCGACATCCTCGGCGCGCAGATCATGGCGCGCGCCGGCTACGACCCGCGCGACCTCGCCAACATGTTCCGCACCATCCAGCAGCAGGGCGGGGGCTCGGGCGGCCCCGAGTGGCTCTCCAGCCACCCGAACCCCGGCAACCGCTTCCAGCGCATCAACCAGGAGGCGGCGCTGCTGAGGGTCGCGCCGGGCGCGGGGTCGAATTCGCGCGCCTTCCAGCAGGCGCAGGCCC
>DATMVI010000251.1:0-5022 GCA_035563275.1 Pyrinomonadaceae bacterium | reverse complement strand
CCGTCGGCGTGGCGGGCGAGCTCCACATCGGGGGCGTGCAGGTCGGGCGGGGCTACCGGGGGCGGGCGGGGCTCACCGCCGAGCGGTTCGTGCCCGACCCGTTCTCGGGCGAGCCGGGGGCGAGGCTCTACCGTACGGGCGACGTGGCGCGGTGGGTAAGCGGAGGCGTCGTCGAGTACCTCGGCCGGAGGGACGGGCAGGTCAAGGTCAGGGGCTTCAGGGTCGAGGTGGGCGAGATAGAGGCCGCGCTGCTCAGTCATGGCTCGGTCAGGGAGTGCGCGGTGGCGGCGCGCGGCGAGGGGGAGGCCCGCCACCTCGTCGGGTATGTGGTGGCCGAGGGCGAGGGGGGAGTTGACGCGTCGGAGTTGCGCGAGCACCTGCGGGAGCGTCTGCCGGCTTACATGGTGCCTTCGCTGTTCGTCACGCTCGACGCGCTGCCGCTGACGCCTAACGGCAAGGTGGACAGAAGGGCATTGCCGGAGCCGGTGGGGGCTGTGGGCGGCGAGTACGAGCCGCCTGTCGGCGCTGTCGAAGAGCTGATGGCGGGCGTCTGGGCCGAGGTGCTGGGGCTGGAGCGCGTCGGGCGCGGCGAGGACTTCTTCGAGCTGGGCGGCCATTCGCTGCTGGCCACGCGTCTGCTCTCGCGGGTGCGCTCGGCGCTCGGGGTCGAGCTGCCGCTGCGGCAGTTGTTCGAGACGCCGACCGTGGCCGGGTTGGCGGCGGCCGCCGAGCGCGCGCTGCAAGCGGGGGGCGTGGCGGAGACGCCGCCGATCAGCCGCGTGCCGCGCAGCGAGCCGTTGCCGCTCTCGTTCGCGCAGCAGCGCCTCTGGTTCCTCGGCCAGTTGGAGCCGGACAACGCGGCCTACAACATCCCCTCGGCGGTGCGCCTCTCAGGCGAGCTTAACGTGGCGGCACTCGAAAGCGCGCTCACGGAAGCCGCGCGCCGCCACGAGACTTTGCGGACAACTTTCCCTTCGGTGGACGGCCGCCCCGTACAACTTATCAGCCCGCCCGCGCCGGTCGCGCTCGACACGGTTGACCTCTCGGGGTTGCCGACGGAAAGTCGTGAAGAAGAAGCGCGGAGGCTGGCGGCCGCAGAAGCCCAACGCGCCTTCGACCTCGCGGCCGGGCCGCTGTGGCGGGCTTCGCTAATGAGGCTCTCGGGCGAGGAGCACGTGCTGCTCGTCACCATGCACCACAGCGTCTCCGACGGCTGGTCAATCGGTATCCTTGTCGAAGAACTGGCGGCCCTCTACTCGGCCTACGCGCGCGGCGAGGAGCCGTCGCTGCCCGAGCTTGAGGTTCAATACGCCGACTACGCCGCGTGGCAGCGCGAGTTGCTCTCCGGCGAAGCCCTCGACGCGCAGCTCGCTTACTGGCGCGAGCGGCTGTTGGGCGCGCCTCCCGTCCTCGAACTCCCGACCGACCGGCCGCGCCCCGCCCTCCAGAGCTACCGCGGGGCCCGCCTCTCTTTCACCTTAGGCCCCGAACTCGCGGGCCGGCTCAGGCATTTGGCGCGGGCCGAAGGCGCGACGCTCTTCATGGTGCTCTTGGCGGCCTTCGACGCGCTGCTCTACCGCTACACGAACCAGACGGACATCCTCGTCGGGACGCCGGTGGCGGGGCGCACGCGGGCCGAGACCGAGCGGCTGATCGGGTGCTTCGTCAACACGCTGGTGGTGCGGGCCGAGGTGCGCGGCGGGGAACCGTTCCGCGAGTTGTTGAGGCGGGTGAGGGAGGCGTGCCTCGGCGCCTACGCGCACCAAGAGGTTCCGTTCGAGCGCGTCGTTGATGAAGTGCATCCTGAACGGAGCCTGTCGCACGCGCCGCTGTTTCAGGTGATGTTCGCCTTCAACAACACGCCGCGCGGGGCGGCGGCGCTGCCGGGGCTGAGGATGGAGCCGGTGGAGGCCGACGGGGGGACGACGAAGTTCGACCTGAGCCTCTCGCTCGTCGAGACGGGCGAGGAGTTGGGCGGGGCTTTCGAGTACGGCACCGACCTCTTCGACGCCGGCACGGTCGCCCGCCTCGCCGGCCACTTCACGCGGCTCCTTGAGGCGGCCGTCGCCGACCCCGCGGGGCGCGTCGCCGACTTGCCGCTCCTCGGTGACGAAGAGGAGCGGCTGCTGCGCGAGTGGAACGAGACTGAGGCCGACTATCCGCGGCTGTGTGTCCACGAGTTGATCGAAGAACAGGTGAAGCGGACGCCCGACGCCGTGGCCGTCGAGCTCGAGGGCGAGCGGCTGACTTACGCCGAGCTCGACGCGCGCGCCAATCAATTAGCAAGACACCTGCGCGGCTTGGGCGTGGGGCCGGACGAGTTGGTGGCCGTCATGCTGGAGCGCTCCGCCGAACTGGTCGTTACTTTATTGGCGGTCTGGAAGGCGGGCGGGGCCTACGTGCCCTTAGACCCGGAGTACCCGGCCGAGCGCCTCCGCTTTATGCTCGAAGACAGCGGGGCGCGCGTGCTCGTCACGGAGTCGGGGCTGGCCTCGTCTGTGCCCGAGCACGGGGCGCGGGTCGTTATGCTGGATGTGGAGCGCGAGCAGATAGCCGGGCAGAGCGCCGACACCTTGCCGGGCTGGGCGGCGGCCGACAACCTCGCCTACGTCATCTACACCTCCGGCTCGACCGGCCTCCCGAAAGGCGCCATGAACCAGCACGGGGCGCTCGCCAACCGCCTCCTCTGGATGCAGCACGCCCTCGACCTCTCGGCCTCCGACGCCGTCCTGCAGAAGACCACCTTCAGCTTCGACGTCTCGGCGTGGGAGCTCTTCTGGCCGCTGGCGGCCGGAGCGCGGCTCGTCGTCGCCGCGCCGGGCGGGCACCGCGACCCCTCCTACCTCGCCGACGTGATCGCCCGCGCCGGGGTCACCACGCTGCACTTCGTGCCGCCGATGCTGGGTGCGTTCCTCGACGCGGCGTGGCCGGAGGGGTCGTGCGCGGGGCTGCGGCGCGTCGTCTGTAGCGGCGAGGCGCTGGGGGCGGGGCTCGTCGAGCGGTTCCACAGGCGGCTGGGCCGGGCGCGGCTCTACAACCTGTACGGGCCGACGGAGGCGGCCATCGACGTCAGCTGGTGGGAGTGCGCGAGCGGCGCGGCGCGGCCCTCGGTGCCGATCGGGCGGCCGGTGTGGAACACGCGGCTCCACGTCTTGGACTCGCGGGGGCGGCCCGCGCCCGTCGGCGTGGCGGGCGAGCTCCACATCGGGGGCGTGCAGGTCGGGCGGGGCTACCGGGGGCGGGCGGGGCTCACCGCCGAGCGGTTCGTGCCCGACCCGTTCTCGGGCGAGCCGGGGGCGAGGCTCTACCGTACGGGGGACGTGGCGCGGTGGGTAAGCGGAGGCGTCGTCGAGTACCTCGGCCGCCGCGACGGGCAGGTCAAGGTCAGGGGCTTCAGGGTCGAGGTCGGCGAGGTCGAGGCCGCGCTGCTCGGGCATCCGGCCGTGGGCGAGGCGGCTGTGGTGGCCGCGGGCGGTGAGGGCGAGAAGCGGCTCGTCGCCTACGTCGTGCCGCACGCGGGGGGCGCGGCTTCCAACGAGGAGCTGCGCGAGCACCTGCGCGGGCGTCTGCCGGCTTACATGGTGCCTTCGCTGTTCGTCACGCTCGACGCGCTGCCGCTGACGCCGAATGGGAAGCTCGACCGCAAGGCGCTGCCGGAGCCGGGGAGGCCGGAGCCGGCCTCGCGCGAGGACGAGCCGCCGCGGACGCCGACGGAGGAGGTGCTGGCCGGCATCTGGGCCGAGGTGCTCGGCCTTGAGCGTGTCGGCGTGCGCGACAACTTCTTCGAGCTGGGCGGTGATTCGATCCTCAGCATCCGCATCGTGGCGAAGGCGAATCAGGCGGGCATCAGACTGACGCCGCGCCAGATGTTCGAGCAGCAGACGGTCGCCGGGTTGGCCGAGGTCGCCGAGGTGGCGACGGCCGCCGCGGCCGGGGGCGAGGCGGTCACGGGCGAGCTGCCTTTGACGCCGGTGCAGCAATGGTTCTTCGAGCAGGAGTTGGTTGACCCGCACCACTTCAACCAGTCCGCCGTGGTCGAGCTGAACGAGCGCCCCGACTACGCGGCGCTGGAGGGGGCGCTGCGCCATCTGCTCGCGCACCACGACGCCTTGCGCCTGCGCTTCAGCCGCGAGGGGGCGAGCTGGCGACAGGCGTGCGCCGCGCCGTCGCCGGAAGCGCCCCTGACGCGTGTGGACGTGTCGGGGCTCAACGAGTCGCGGCAGGAAGAGTTGATGGAGGCCGAGGCGGCGAAGGCGCAGGCGAGCCTGAACCTCTCGGAGGGGCCGCTCATGCGGGTCGTGCTCTTCGAGCGCGGCGGGGCGCGGCCGACGCGGCTGCTGATCGTGATTCACCACCTCGCCGTCGATCACGTCTCTTGGCAAATCCTGCTCGAAGACTTGCAGACGGCCTACCGGCAACTGAGCGGGGGCGGCGAGGCGTCGCTGCCGCCGAAGACCACCTCCTTCAAGCGTTGGGCGAACCTTCTGGCCGCGGAGGCGAACTCCGAGGCGCGGCGCGGCGAGCTGGCCTACTGGCTGGCCGAGTCGCGCCGCGACGTGCGGCCGCTCGCGACCGACAGGAGCGAGGGCGAGAACACGGCGGCGTCGGCCGACACCGTCACGGTCAGCCTCGGCGCCGAGGAGACGCGGGCGCTGCTGCAAAGGGTGCCGGAGGTCTACCGGACGCAGATGAACGAGGTGCTGCTCGCGGCCCTCGCGCAGTCCTACGCGCGCTGGTCGGGCGAGCGCTCGCTCCTCGTCGATCTCGAAGGCCACGGGCGCGAGGAGTTGTCCGAAGGCGTTGACCTGACGCGCACGGTCGGCTGGTTCACCACCGTCTTCCCCGTGCTCCTCAGTCCGGGCGAGGCTCCGGGCGAGGGCGCGGCGCTCAAGACGATCAAAGAGCAACTGCGGGCCGTGCCGGGCCGGGGCGTCGGCTACGGCCTGCTGCGCTACCTGTGCCGCGACGCGCGCGCCGCCGGGCGACTGCGCGCGATGCCGCAGGCCGAGGTGCTCTTCAACT
>DATMVI010000250.1:0-3549 GCA_035563275.1 Pyrinomonadaceae bacterium | reverse complement strand
AAGAGGGGGCCGAACGCGCGCTCGCCGCGCGACTCGTCGAGACCATCGAGCGCGGCGACGAGCTGGCGCTGGCGCGCATGCGCCCTTACGCCCTCGCCGACGCGTGGGGCGCGGCGCGGCGCGACGCGCTCGAACTCTGTCTGAAGGCGACGCGCGCCGGGCTGCTCGACCTGCGCTGGGAGCTTCTGTGCCCGCTCTGCCGCGGCCCGAAGGCGACGGCCTCGGCCCTGCGCGACGTGCGCGCCGAACAGCACTGCGACAGTTGCCGCGCGGACTTCACCGTCGCCTTCGACCGCTCGGTCGAGGTCGTCTTCCGCCCGAACCCGGCGGCGCGGCGTCTGGAGGTGCGCGAGTTCTGCGTCGGCGGGCCGCAGGTCACGCCGCACGTCGTCGCGCAGCAGCTCGTCGCGCCCGGCTCGCGCCGCGAGCTTCGGCACGCGCTCGAAGAGGGCAGCTACCGCGTGCGCGCGCACGGCCTGCCCGGCGCTCGGACGCTCGCCGTCGCGGCGGGTGGCCCGGCGGCCGCGACGCTCCGCGCCGGCGGCGGCTGGCCCGACGAAGAGTTGACCGTCGGCCCGTCGGCGTCGCTCTCGTTCGAGAACTCGACCGGCGACGAACAACTCTTCATCCTCGAACGCACCGCTTGGAACGATCAGGCGGCGACGGGCGCGGAGGTCACGGCCCTCCAGCTCTTCCGCGACCTCTTCGCGACCGAGGCGCTGCGCCCCGGCGACCGCATCAACGTCGGGCAGATGACCGTCCTCTTCACTGACCTGCGCGACTCGACGCGGATGTACCGCGAGGTCGGCGACGCGGTCGCCTTCGGCGCGGTGATGAACCACTTCGACGTGCTGCGCGAATCAATCGCCGCCGAGGGCGGCTCGGTCGTCAAGACTCTGGGCGACGCCGTGATGGCCGTCTTCCCGCGCCCGGCGCCCGCGCTGCGCGCCGTCCTGCGCGCGCAACGCCTGCTCGCCTCGCCGCCCGAGGGCTTCCGGCCGCTAATGCTCAAGGCCGGCATCCACGCCGGCCCGTGCATCGCCGTCACGCTCAACGAGCGCCTCGACTACTTCGGCTCGCACGTCAACATCACCGCGCGCCTCGAACCGCTCTCGACGGGCCGCGACTGCGTCATCTCCGAGGCCGTGCGCCGCGACCCCGCGGTCGCCGAGTTGCTCGCAGACCCCTCTAACGGCCTCACCGCCCACGCGGTCGAAGCGCAGCTCAAAGGCTTCGACGGCGACAGCTTCAAACTCTGGCGCGTCTCGCCGCAGAGGGACGGAGACGACGTATGACTACCGCGACGACAACCGCCGAAGCCCCGCGACGGCGCGGCCGCCTGAAGCTCGCCCTTAAGATCACGGCGACCCTCGTCATCGCGCTCGCCGCGTGGGTCGCCTTCTACCTGTTCGCGCCGCGCCGCCGCGATGGCGATACGCGACACCAAAGCCGAACAGGGCGGCGTCAGCGAAGACGACTGGCGTGTGCTTGCGGAGTGGCCCTCAAGACTCGCCCGCGCATCGCTCTTAAGAATCAAAGTGGTATGGCTTCGGAACCTGAAGGACACTCCGAAGCCACACCACTTTTAATTCTTAATTCTTAATTCTTAATTCTTAATTCTTAATTCTTAATTGCTCACGCTTGCGGCTGGTTAATCCAGACCGGCTTGGCGTTGCAGCCGGAGCCGTCGCTGCGCCAGCGGGGGCACGACCAGAAGTAGCTGCCGGAGGTGGCGGGGCCGCGCTTGACGGTCGGCGTCTGGCAGAGCGCGCAGGGCGGGCCGGTCTCAGGCGCGGCCCGCGGTTCTTCGAGCGCGCCCTTCTCGTCGAAGCCGCGCGCGCCGCGGCACTCGGGGTAGCGCAGGCACGAGAGGAAGGGGCGCTTCGTCTTCTCCTTCGGCAGCCGCAGGCGCATCGCGCCGCCGCACGCGTGGCAGGCCGTCTGCAAAAGGGCCTTGCGCTGCTTGGTGTTCTTCGGCGCGTCGCTCAGGTAGCCGCACGGCTCGCGCCCCTGCGAGCAGGCGAGGAACTTCCCCGAAGCGCCCTCGCGCTCGATAAGAAAACCTTCGCGCCCTTCGCGCTTGCACTTCGGGCAGTCGGGCGCGCCTTCGGGCCGCGGGATTTGGCGGGGCGCCGCGGCCTCGGCCCCGCGCTCGACCTCCGAGCCGGCGATCTGCGCCACCAGCTCCGAGACCATCGCGCCCACCTCCGACATGAACTCGTCGAACGAATACTCGCGCCGGGTCATGCGCGAGAGCTTCTGCTCCCAGCGCCCCGTCAGCTCGGCCGACTTCAAAAGCGGCGACGGCAACATCCTGACCAGCGCGATTCCCTTCGGCGTGGCGACGAGCGACTTCTTCTCGCGCGCGACGTACTCGCGCTTCAGAAGCGTCTCGATGATGGCGGCGCGCGTGGCCGGCGTGCCGAGGCCCGCCTCCTTCATGGCGAGGCGCAGCTCCTCGTCCTCAACCTTCTTCCCGGCCGTCTCCATCGCGCCCAGCAGGCTCGACTCCGAGTAGCGCGGGGGCGCTTTGGTCTTCCGCGCGACGGCCTCGGCCCGCAGCACGTCGGCCGGGTCGTCGGCCTTCAGCGGCGGCAGCTCCGCGCCCTCCTCGTCCTCCTCGTCCGGCTTCTTCGCGTCGCGCGCGGGCGGCTCGACCTCGCGCCAGCCCGCCTTGAGCACGACCGTGCCGCGCGTGATGAAGCGCTCGCCCTCGGCGGCGGTCAGCACGGTAGTGCGTTCGAGTTCCGCGTCGGGGAAGAAGGCGGCGAGAAAGCGGCGGGCGACGAGGTCGTAGACGCGCTTCTCGTCGGGCGAGAGCGCGCCGGCCTCGACCTTCTGCTTGGTCGGGATGACGGCGTGGTGGTCGGTCACCTTTTTGTCGTCCACGTGCCGGCCCGTCAGCTTCGGCTCGCCCTTCGACAGAATCTTCTCGATGAAGGCGACGTAAGGCCCGACGGCCGCGGCGCGGACGTGCGCGCCCAACTCCTTCGCCACGTCCGTCGAGAGGTGGCGCGAGGAGGTGCGCGGGTAGGTGACGAACTTCTTCTCGTAGAGCGACTGCGCGAGTTCGAGCGTGCGCGCGGCGGTGAAGGCGTAGCGCACGTTGGCGGCGCGCTGCAAAGAGGTCAGGTCGTGCAGGAGCGGCGGGCGCTCGCGCACCGCCTTCTTCTCGACCTTCTCTACTCGGCCGCGCCGGCCCTCGACCTTGCGCGCGACGGCCTCGGCCTCCTCTTTTTTATCGAAGCGCGTGCCGTCCTTGCCGAACCAGCGGCCGTCGTACTCGCCGCCGGGCGCGCGGAAGCGCGCGACGACCTCGAAATAATCCTGCGGGACGAAGTTGGCGATCTCGGCGTCGCGCTCGACGATGAGGGCGAGCGTCGGCGTCTGCACGCGGCCGAGCGAGTAGACGCCCTGATGGCCGGCGCGGCGGGCGCGGATGGTCTGGGCGCGGGTGGCGTTGATGCCGACGAGCCAGTCGGCGCGCTGCCGCGCGTGGGCCGAGTCGCGCAGGCCCGCGTACTCCCCGGCGGGCTTCAGGGCGCGGAA
>DATMVI010000249.1:0-20464 GCA_035563275.1 Pyrinomonadaceae bacterium | reverse complement strand
CGGCCTGCGCGCGTCGTAGGCGCGGCGGGCCGCCTCGTCGCCGAGCACGCCCCAAGCCTCGTTGAGCGACTTCATCGCCTCCTCGTCGCCGCCGCGGTCGGGGTGGAGGCTTCGGGCCAGACGCTTGTAGCGGCGCTCGATCTCCTCGCGCGCCGCGGACTCCTCCGCGCCGAGGATGGCGTAATAATCCTTCTCCGGCCCTTTCTTCTGGGACACGCCGCGACCCCTCCGCCTGCGTCGGCCGGGAAATACTAACGCGCCCCCCGGCGGCGCGTCCACACTCCGGCCGAAACGCCGCGCCCCGCTGTGCTAAGCTTTGGGACAAAGCTGGTGACGGGTGTCAGGCGTCGGGTTGTCGGGGGAGCAGATTGTATCTCCCCCGGCGCCCGACGCCCGACACCCGTCACCCTCTCCGGAGGAGAAGAATGTCTTTAGAGTTCGCGGCGGGCGACGATTTGGTCTTTCAGGTGGAGAGCGGCTTCGGGCTGATGCGCGTGTTGGGCGCGGAGGGCGAGGCCGGTGACCGCGTGTGGCACGTCCTCGTCTACGAAGATTTTTATCCGGACGTGGAGGCGGCCGAGGCGGCTCTGGCCGCGGGGCGCGAGCTGCCCGCGCGCATCCCGCACGTCGCTCTGACCGAGCACGCCTTCGGCAAGACCCCGGCGGCGCGCCTCGGCAACCGCCCCGTCGCCGAACACGAACTCGCGGCCCGGCTCGGCTGGGAACAGTCCGGCCGCCCCGTTCATGATCGCTCCGTCCTCCTCATGCTCGGCATGAGATGAACGAGGCGGACGGCAGTCACACCGGAACGCGAAACGGGATTCGGTATCAGTCGCCCACCTTTTCGATCTTCATCCCCTTCGCGGCGCGGCGGAGGAGTTGGGCGGAGATTTCGGGCCAGCGGGCCGAGGCGCGGCCCTGCCCCATCACGTCGCCGGCCGTGAGGCCCGTCGGGGCCATGTCTTCGAGGTAGATGATGAGCAGTTCGTGCCGCCGCGTCTCGTCCGTGAGGTGGATGAGCCTGCGCCACATGAAGTCGTTGCCGGCCACGCGGTAGCCTTTGCTTTCGAGGAAGGCGCGCGCGTGCGCGCCGTCCGAGTCCTTCCGCTGCGCGAGCACGCGGGCGATGTTGACGGCGACGGCGTCCGTGCGGAACTCAAGGCCGCCGAGGTTGATCGTCTCCTTCACGTCCGAGTAGTCGTAGGCGTGCGTGTTCGAGGGCAGGTAGCCTTCGAACTGCACCCAGTAGAGGCGGCGGATGCGCCCGTCTTTGTCCGCGTCCACGAAGAAGTGCTGCTCGACGCCGGCCACCTCGTAGAGGACGAAAGACTGCGCGCCGACGTACTTGAAATCGTCGTCGAACCTGATGCGAACCGCCGGCCGGTCGGCGGAGACGAGCGTGCGGCCCTCGGCCCGCCGGCTGACCGCGCCGGCCTGCGCGGGTTGCGGCGCGTCGGCCGACGCGGGGCGCGACGCGGTCTGCGCGCAGGCGAGGCACGCGGCCAGAGTTAACAGCGAGCAGGCCGGAAGGAACTTCCCTTTCATCCGACACCTCCGTTCCTGATTCCGAGATTCGAGTTCGGGCGGTACCGCGAGAGGTCAGGTTGGATTACGGCCTAAAGACGTTTCGGGTTCCGGCTTCGTTAACAACGCGGCGGGCGGTAGACTTCGGGCCGCGCCTGCGTGAAGCCGGCCCGAAGTCTACCGCCCGCGCGGCTGTCGAGAGTTCGCCCCCGACCCCGTTGCCGGGGCGGGACTTGAAACCCTACTGACTCCCCTTCTGCTCCAGACTCTCTTCGACCGTCTCCTCGCTGCCCTCGGCCTTCCCCGGCGTGCGGCCCGGGTCGCCCGAAGACTCGGCCCCGCCGCCCTGCCCGCCCGTCTGCTCGTCGTTACGCTCTTCGTCGGCCATGATCTCCCCCCGCAAGTCGGTTCGGAAAAGTTGAAGAGGGCGGGGCGGGGCCGCGCGCCGCGCGCGACTGCTTTCCGCCCCTGCCCTCTCCGTTCTGCCCTACTGGCCGGCCGAGGCGGTGCGCCCCGACGGCTGGCCCTCGGTGGTCGTCACCTCGCCGGTCTCCATGAGCTGCTTGAAGCGGCGGAGGTCTTCGGAGATTTGCTGCTCGGGGTTCTCGCCGAAGAGCCGCGCGACGGCCGCGCCGAGCGCGCCGCCCGGCGGGTCGTACTTGAGCGAGACGCGCACGGTCGTGCCGCGCGCGCCGGCCGGCTCGAAGCGCACCGAGCCGGCGCTCGCCACGTCCGCGCCTTCGAGCGTGCGCCACGCGATCAGCTCGTTCGGCTTCTGGTTGTAAACCTCCGCGTCCCACTCGACGCGCGTCCCCGCGGGGCCCTTCGCCACCCAGTGCCAGCGGTTGTCGCCGGTGATGTGGACGGCTTCGAGGTGGTTCATAAACGTCGGCAGGTTCTCGAAGTTGCTCCAGAAATCGTACAACTCCTCGGGCGAGCGGTTGATCGTCACGCTGTGCTCGACCTTGATGCCGCGCTCGGCCGGCACGCTCACGTTCTCGCTGTTGCGCAGCCCGGCGCCGCCGGTCGAGTTGTAGCCGAGGGCCTCGTACAGGTTGCAGTGGCCGGAGTAGCCCCTCTGCACGAGGGCCGCGCCGACGAGCGCCAGAGCCACCCCGCCGAGGCTCCCGCGCGTGATGCCGTAGAGCGCCAGCGCGCCGCCGCCGACGGCCGACGCCCAGCGCTCGATCTGCCCCACGTTCACCGAAGCGGCCGACTGCGTCCCGCCAGACGCCTCAAGCCCCGCCGTCCCCACGTTCGTCAAAGTCTCTTCGCTTGCTGCCATCTCTCACACTCCTCTTGGAAAAACTCTTTTCGGACACCGCGGCCGCGGACACAGTCCGACCTGTCCGAAAACGGCTCGTTGATACTACGTTCACACGGGAGAAAGACAATTCCCGTGCCGGGTGTCGGGCCGCGCGCCGACGGCCGATAACGCCCGCGGCCGCGAGCCTGACTCCGAAGCTGACACGCGCCGCGGCCGGGCATATCTTGCACGCGTCCGGCAGGCCCGCTGCCGGCGCTCACCCGCGCGGCCCCTCGCGCCTCACTCAATCCGTCTCAGCGGCAGAAGGAGGAGGACATGAAAGCAAGATTTATTTTACTCGCGCCTGTCCGCGTCCCGGCGCGTGACGCCCTTAAAACGCCTCGACCTCCGTGAGCCGGCTCGCGCCGGTCATGCCTCCCGTGACGACGATCCTGAGCTTCGTCGTCGAGAGCGGCGCGAAGGTGAACCTGCGCCACACGCGGTTGTTGTTCGTGACTGACGCGCCGGGCACGGGCGCCCACGCCGAGCCCGTCCAGTATTGGACTTGGTAGGCGGTCGCCCCGTACTTCGTGAAGGTCATCGCCTCGGTCGGCGCCGACGGCGCGGCGTAGGCGTCCTGCACCGTGAAGACGTTGACCTCGCTGATGCTGCGCGGCCCGGCGAAGGTCACCTCCAGCCAGTCGGGGAAGGCGCCCTGCGTCGCGTCCGTCCACCCGCTGCCCGTGGCCGGGTCGCTGTCCCAGTGGAGGCCGCGGCGGTCGCCGTTGATGACGGCCAGCGGCGTGCGGTTGACGCTCAAGGTCGAAGAGGCCGTGGCCCTCGCCCCGTTCGCGGCGGCCGCGACGTTGACCCTCGCGGGCGGGCGCGAAGGCGGCGCGGCCGAGCCGACCTTCAAAGTCATAAAGTCCACGGAGCGGAAGGTGGCCGGGTCCATGTCGGTCTCGCCCGTCAGGAAGAGGTTGCCGGCCGGGTCTATCTCGATCTCCGACAGTCGGTCGAAGCTGCGGCCCGGCCCTTCTAAGCTCTTCTCGCTCAGCTTCGCGCCGTCCGACGCGCTGTACTTGACGACGACGTAATTCTCGTTGGCCTGACTCCCCTGCTGCGCGCTGATGCCGACGTGGACGCCGCCCGCCCCGTCGAGCACGACGCCCTTCGCCGAGTCGAGGTTGTTGCCCGCGTTGGCGTAGGCGCGCCGCCACGCGAGCGCGCCCGCGGCGTCGAACTTGTAAGTCAGAGCGTCGATGTTCCGCACCCCGTAATCTCTGGGCGGGTGCAGCAGCAGCGCGGCGACGTAGGCGTTGCCCGCGCCGTCCACGGCGAACTCGACGGCGAACTCGTCGTCCGGGAAGTTCGAGGAGGACGTGGCCCGCGCCAGCACGCCCGCGGCCGTGTAGACGAGGAGGGCCACGTCCGCGTTCGAGAAGACCTTGAGCCGCCCGAGCACGAAGACGTTGCCGCCCGCGGCGACGTGCAGGCGTGCCGCCTGATCGCGCGAGGGCGCGGCGTAAGACCTCGCCCACTTCTGGTTGCCGGCCGCGTCGTACTTGACCGTGAGGATGTCCGAGTTGAAGGTCGCGCCGCGCGAGACGGTGCCCGTGCCGGTGACGTAGACGTTGCCGTAGGCGTCGGCCTTCACGTCGGCCGGCTCCGCGCCCTCGCCCGCAGGCGTGTCGAAGGTGCGCTCCCACTGCTCGACGCCGTTCGTGTCGTACTTGACGGTGCGGAAGCGGTAGACGGGCGTGCTGCCGCCGGCGAGGAAGCGGTAGGCTTCGCGGCCCGTGGCGTAGACGTTGCCGGCCGCGTCGAGGTCGAGCGCGAGGCCGAGGCTGAAGCCCGGCGACGGCGACGGCCCGGCGTAGCGCGCCCACTGGAAGTTGCCGTCCGCGTCGTACTTGAGCGTCACGAAGTTCGACTCGTTGCCCGCGGAGAGGCCGGTGACGTAGACGCCCCCGCGCGCGTCCACGGCCACGTCGTAGGGCTCGTCGGTCGAGCCGCGCTCGCCGTCGAAGCGGCGCGCCCACAGCTCGTTACCCTGCGGGTCGTACTTGACGACGACGATGTCTTCGTTAGCCGGCCCCGAGGGCTGCGGGCGCGAGGTGGTGGAGCGGCCCGCGACGTAGGCGTTGCCGCTCGAATCGACGGCGAGGCGCGCAGAGCCCTCGCAGCAGTTGGCCGGGCCGTTGTAGAAGGCCGCGGCCGAGGCCCCCGCCACCGGGAACAGCCCGCCCTGCGCCGAGGCCCCGCGCCCGGCGGTGCCCGCCGGAGACGAAGCGAGCGCCAGCGCCGACACGGCGGCGAGGAAAACGTATGCGCCCGCGCGCCGGCCTGAGACCGCGCCCCCCGGCGCCCCTCGTCTGTGCGTTAACCTCATGCTCGTGCCCTCTCGGTTACGTTCTTCGCGGTTGCGGTTCGCGAGGCGCTTCGCGCGCACGCGCGCGCACGCTTGACGTTCGCGGCGAGGCTTCGGACGCAGGTCGGGGGAAGCGAGGGTTTTAGGATTCGGGACGGGGGAATTCGGCGGCCGTATTATGCACCCGAAAGGCGTTTTCGTAAACCCGAACGAGAAACGGCCACCCTCGTCGGATGGCCGTCAATCTTCTTTCGCGTTAATCGGGGAGAGAGGATTCGAACTTCGCCTTTAATACCGTTCCTTATAGTGCTCTATCTGGTGACAGTTAGAGCACAGCACGACGCACTTTTCGATTTCAAGTTTGATTTTGTTGGTGGACAAGCCGCTGCGGATCATGTCGGCGACGTTGAAATCTTTCTCCCCCTGATGATGATGAAACTCTAAAGCCCTGTAATCCGCGAAGCCGCAGCGGGCGCACACTAATCCCCTCTTGTAGTCATCTAGCCACGCCCGCAGAACAGTTCTCCGCTGGTTGGTGACGACCCGCTTGCACCTCTGACACTGACGCCGGCGATACGCCCTGCCCGCGACTACTTTGCAGACTTCGAACGCCTCGTCGGGTTGTTCCGTGTGGCAGTGCTTGCAGGTCCGCAAACTGCTTAGGTGGGAAAATCGGGGCGAGTGGATTCGAACCACCGACCTCTCGGTCCCGAACCGAGCGCTCTACCAGGCTGAGCCACGCCCCGTCGCCGTGTCACGGCTAGGACATTCTAGGGGGCGCGGGCGCGGGTGTCAAACCTGCGCGTCGCCGGCCGCCGCGCGCGCCTTCTCGCGCCGCGCCCGCAGGTACTCGATGACGGGCGGCAGCAGAGAGAGAGCGACGACGATGATGACGACCCACTCGATGTGCTCGTCGAGGTTGACGCCGAAGCGGTCGCGCAGGAGGTTGCCGAGGAAGTAGCCGGTGAGGATCATGCTGAAGACCCACGCGAAGCCGCCGACGAGGTTGAAGATGACGAACTTCCTGTACTCCATGTTGGCCGCGCCGGCGACGATGGGCGCGAACGTGCGGATGATGGGCACGAAGCGCGCGATGATGATGGTCTTGCCGCCGTACTTCTCGTAAAAGGCGTGCGCCTTCTCAAGGTGGCCGGGCCGGAAGAGCAGAGACTTCTCGCGCTTGAAGAGGCGCGGCCCCAGCTTCTGCCCCGTCCAGAAGCCCACCGCGTCGCCGACCACGGCCGCGACGAACAGCGTGACGAGCAGCACGAAGACGTTCAGGTCGCCCCGCGCCGCGAAGATGCCGGCCACGACGAGCAGCGAGTCGCCCGGCAGGAAGAAGCCCATCGCCAGCCCCGTCTCCGCGAACACGACGAGGATGAGCACCACGTAGCCGGCCGCCGCGATCGTCCGCGGGTCGAGGTAACCCTTGAGTTGGTGAAGCAGTTCGTAGATTGATTCCATAAAGGTTCGGGGTTCAGGGTTCAGAGTTCAAAGTCAAATCCGTCGGCCCGGGCCGCCGGGTTCGCCGCGCAATTTCGGACGGGGAACCGGCCTTGAACCTTGAACCCTGAACCCTGAACTAATCGTTAGTCCACCCGTAGCGGCCGATGAGGGGGACGAAGGCGCAGGGGCCGTGGTGCTCGCGCGCGACGCCGTCCTCGGCGCGGATGACGCGGACGAGCTGCTGCGACTCGCGCGTGGGGCCGACGGGGATGACGAGGCGGCCGCCGACCTTGAGCTGCGCGACCAGAGGCTCGGGCACCTCGGGGCCGCCCGCGGCGACGAGGATGGCGTCGTAGGGCGCGTGCGCGTTCCAGCCGAGCGTGCCGTCGAAGCACTTGACCGTGGCGTTGTAGATGCCGAGCGAGCGGATGCGCGCCTGCGCCTCGCGCGCCAGCTCGGGGATGCGCTCGATGGCGTAGACCTGCCCGGCGAGCCGCGCCAGCACCGCCGTCTGGTAGCCCGAGCCAGCCCCGATCTCCAGCACGCGGCTGCGGCGGTCGACTTCGAGCAGCTCGCTCATGCGGGCGACGATGAAGGGCTGCGAGATGGTCTGGTTGGCGGCGATGGGCAGGGCGTGGTCGCCGTAGGCTCTCGATTGCAGCGCCTCAGGGACGAAGAGGTGGCGGGGCACGTCCGACACGGCGGCGAGCACGCGCTCGTCGGCGATGCGGTAGTGGTCGCGCAGGCGCTCGACCATGCGCTGGCGCGGGATGCGGAAGCCGGCCGCCTGCGCGGCCGAGCGGTCTGAGCCGAGCGGCGTCACGGAAAGACCTTCTTAACCTCTGTGAACCTCTTGGTCGTAGCCGGCGCGCAGCGCGTTCCAAGAGTCGAGCGCGACGAGCGCGTTGTGGTTCGTCATGTCGCTGCGCATCGGCGTGACCGAGACGTAGCCGGCCTCGACGGCCGAGTAGTCCGTGCCGTCCTCGCGCTCCGAGCTGAAGTACTCCTCGCCGATCCAGTAGTAAGGCTTGCCGCGGGGGTCTATGTGCTCGCTGATGATGGGGCGCGCGTTCTTGATGCCCTGCCGCGTGACGCGCACGCCGCGCGGCCTGCCGCGGGGGACGTTGATGTTCAGCAGCGTCCCCTCGGGCAGCCCCTCTTCAAGCACCTTGCGCGCGGCGACGACGGCGACGCGGGCCGACTCGGTGAAGTCGAAGCCCTCGCGGGCGGCGAGGCTGAAGGCGAGACCGGGCACGCCGAGGATGGTGGCTTCGAGCGCGCCGGCGACCGTGCCCGAGTAGGAGGCGTCGTCGCCGAGGTTGGCCCCGTGGTTGATGCCGGAGCAGCAGATGGTCGGGCGCTCGCCTTCGCCGAGGATGCGGTGGAGGGCGAGCGTGACGCAGTCGGTCGGCGTGCCGTCCACCGTCCAGTGGCGCGCGTCGATCTGGCGGATGCGCAGGGGGCGCGACAGCGTCAGGCTGTGCGACGCGCCGCTCATCTCGGCCTCTGGGGCGACGACGTACACGTCGCCCACCTCCTTGAGCGCCTCTTCGAGCAGGCGGATCCCCTCGGAGTGGATGCCGTCGTCGTTTGTCACAAGAATGCGAACCATAAATTTACGCGGAGCCATTACACCTTAACGACCTGAATAATTCAAGCGGGGGCCTGCGCGGCACCCCTCAGTCGAACCACTCGTTCATCTTCTTGGCGAACGTCGTCCAGTCCACGCGCTTGAAGCCGCTCTTGCCGCGCCCCTTGCGCCAGCCGAACGAGCCGTGGCCGATCTCGACCGTGCCCAGCCTCTCGCCCTCGGAGGATATTTCGAGCGTGATGCCGCTGCCGGCCTTCGAGAGTTCGAGCACCTGAACCATCACCTTGACTTCGTGTTTCTTCTCCAGCGCCATGCGGTCTGCTCTCCTTTCGTCGGGGGGTCGGGCCCCACATCATACGCACGCCGCGGCGGTAAGCGAAAGCCCCGCGACGCCTTTCGGTGGCGTGGCGGGGCTTTCGCGCGGTAACCTGCGGACGCCGGCGGCCGGTTAATTCTTCTTCGAGAGGCCGTTGATCTGCACCGGCTTGTTCTTCTCGAAGTCCGAGCCGAGTTTCTTCTTCAGCACCATCTCCTGATAGAGCTTGCGCATCATCGCCGCCTCTTCGGCCGCCGTCTTGGGGCCTTCCATCTGCGGCTTGTTCGGGCGCTGGAGGTCGACTTCGTTGAGGACGAGGTTGACGGGCACGTCGGCGAGCGCGACCTCCTTATTCTTGGCGAAGATTTCGTGGCGGCCGTGCTCCTTGTACCACTGCGCGACGGTCGCGTTCTGGTGCATCTGCTCGATGATGTTGCGCCAGCCGATGCCGGTGTTGTAGGCGCAGAAGGAGATTTCGCCCTCCTGCGTGCCGTACGGGATGATGCACATCTCGGTGCGGCGGAAGTCGTAGTTGAACAGGTCTTGGAACCACATGCCGGCGATGAAGAGGAAGTTCCAGCGGTCGGCGCGGCGCGCCTCGATGTCCTGCTTCGAGCGCCTGCCGTCCACGCGGCCGTAAGAGCGCCCCGTCAGGCCGAAAGACTTGTCGAACTTCTTGAACAGCTCGTAGAGCGTGAAGTGCGTCGGCGACTTCGACGGGTCGTAGTGCTTGAGCAGCGCCAGCCCCATCATGATGTTCGAGGCCCACTTGCCGCGGCCGGCGTCCGTGATCTTCTGCATGTCGCGGACGAGGCCGGGGATGTTCAGGAACTCGGGGACGGGCCGCATCTCCTTCGTCTCCTTGTCGATCATCACGGCCGTGCCGACGCCGCAGTTCGGGTGGCAGCCGCAGGAGACCTGACCCCACTCGGCGTCGGGGCCGTGCGCGAGGTCGGCGAAGTCGGCGAACGCGCCCATCAGCGAGAGCGGGAACCAGTCGCGCGTCGGCTCGGTGATGCCGACCTGCTTCTTCACGTCGTAGGCGAGGTGCGACAGGGTGTAGCGCTGCTGCATCCGGCGCTCGTCGGTGATCTCCTCGTCGCGGCCGGTGAAGGAGACGGGCTGGAACGAGAGGAAGGCGATCTTCTTCGGGTTATCCAGCGCGAAGCGGATGACCGAGCCGACCTGATCGTTGTTGATGCCGTTGACGATGGTGATGACGAGGACGATCTCGACGCCCGCGGCGTGCAGGTTGTCGATGGCGCGCAGCTTCACGTCGAAGAGGTTGCCGACCTGCCGGTGCGAGTTGGCGTCGTTGCCGATGCCGTCGAACTGGAGGTAGGCGTAGCGCAGGCCCGCCTCGGCCGCCTCCTTGCAGAACTCCTTCGACTTGGCGAACTCGATGCCGTTCGTCGCGCACTGGACGGAGTTGTAGCCGACCTTGCGCGCGTAGCGGACCGAGTCGATGAAGTGCGGCGAGATGGTCGGCTCGCCGCCCGAGAACTGCACGGACATCTGGCGGCGCGGCTTGATCGAGATGGCCTTGTCGAGGATGTCCTTGACCTCGTCGAACGAGAGCTCGTGGACGAAGCCGACTTGGTTGGCGTCCATGAAGCACGGGTCGCACATCATGTTGCAGCGGTTCGTCAGGTCGATGGTCAGAACCGACCCGCGGCCGAACTTGACCGAGGACGAGCCGTGGTCGTGCAGCCCCTCGTCGTTGTGCGCCTGAATGTCGCGGCCGGGGAACATCGACTCGATGTGCTTGAGGAAGTTCGAGTCGATGGCCATGATGTCCTCGAAGCGGCCGTGCGTGGGGCACTCCTTGACCATCCAGATCTGGTTGTCGCGCTCGACGATCTGCGCCTTGATCTCGCCGACCTTCTCGTTGACGAGGACGCTGGGGTCGATCTCGGGCGCGGAGAGAATCTTGGCGCGCGCCTCGATGACGCACTTCGGGCACAGGCTGTCGGTGGTGCGCGGGAAGCCGAGCGGCGGCTTCGACTTCTGCCACGACTTCAGGAGCGGCTTGTCCGACCACTTCGGCGTGAAAGCCTCGTTCGGGCGGTACTGGTTGAAAAACTGAATGGTATTGAACAGGCCGCCCGCGACCGCGGTGAGACCCTTCTCGGCGTACTTAACTGGACGCATCCTCTAGTTCCCTTCTCAAACAAAGTGTGCGGGCGAGCGGGACGTGCCGCGCCCTTTGGACATTTCAAAGCGCCGGGGCCGCGGAATCTCACCCCAAGCCCCGACGCGAAAGCTGCTCCTGTGGATTCTTACCTTGACCGAGGGGTCGGTCAGGAATCCCCCCTCAGCAATGCTCGTGCCGGGAATTGGAGATTACCGTAATTCCAGAAATAATTCAACTTGCGGCGGGCGAAGGCGATTCGGCGGGGTGAGAAACTCAAGGGCGGCGGGTCAAAGGCACACTCTTTATAATCGAACCGAAGGCGCGTAGCCATGTGACACACGAAGTGTTTATTTCCCCAGCAGGCCCGGCTTTTCTGACTCGCCGGGTCGAAAATCCTAAGTATTTTTGGCGTTTTCTTCGACGACATCCATGACCTGACGGAAGAGCAGGCCGTTGGTGGCGACGGAGTTCCCCGAAGTGATTGTCCGCCGGCCGCGCCAGTCCGTGAAGGTTCCGCCGGCCTCTTCGACGACGGGCAGGAGGGCCGCGCAGTCCCAGAGGTTCATCGCGGGGTCGAGCATCACGTCTGCGCGCCCCGTGGCGACGAGCACGTAGCCGTAGCAGTCGCCCCACGTGCGCCGGGCCGAGGCGCGGGCTTGCAGTTCTGCGACCGCCTCGCCGAAGCCGTGGCGCGCGCAGGCCCCGAAGTCGGTCGCCAGCAGCAAAGCGTCTTCGAGCGCGGCAGTTTGTGAGACGCGTGCTGGCGCGCCGTTCCAGAAGCAGCCCGTGCCCTTCGCGGCGTAGACGACCTCGCCGAGCGCCGGCATGTTGACGACGCCGACGCTCGGCTCGCCCCCGATCTCAAGGCCGAGCAACACGCCGTAGAAGGGCACGCCGTGGACGAAGGAGTAAGTGCCGTCGATGGGGTCGATGATCCAGCGGCGGCCGGAAGCGCCCGCGGTCTCGCCGCCCTCCTCGCCGACGACGCCGTCGTCGGGGTAGGCGGAGTTTATCTCCGCGCGCAGGAACTGCTCGGCTTCGAGGTCGGCCTGCGTGACGAAGTCGTTCTTCCCCTTCAGGCGCGTCTCGAACTCTCGGCGGAAATAGCGCAGCGTGATCTCGCCCGCGCCGCGCGCGATGCGGACGCTGAAATCGAGGAGACTCCGCAGCTCGTCTTCGCTCGTCATCGGCTCTCCCCCTGCCCACGCCGCGCCAGTTCTCGGCCAAGGTCTTCGAGCGTGACGCCGCGTTCGACCATCAGCACGACGAGGTGATAGACGAGGTCGGACAGTTCTGCCGTGAGTGCCCCGCGGTCTTCGTCCTTCGCCGCGATGATGGTCTCGGCCGACTCCTCGCCCACCTTCTTCAGAATCTTGTTCAGCCCCTGCCCGAAAAGGTAAGTCGTGTAAGAGTTCTCCGGCATCTCGCGCCGCCGCCCCTCCACCAACGCGAAGAGTTTCGCGACGACCGCGCCGAAGCCCTCGCCCACCTTGACGTTAACGTCAACGGCCTGCGCGTCTTCAACGTCCGCGTCTTTAACGTCTACGGCCTGCGTCTCTGCCGGCGCGTCATCCTCGCCGGCCTTATCGGACGCTGGCGGCTCCGCGGCGGCGGTCTGCGGGAGTTGACGGTGGAAGCACGTGCGCGCGCCGGTGTGGCAGGCCGGGCCGCGCGGCTCGACGAGGAGGGTGAGCGCGTCGCCGTCGCAGTCGAGGCGCACTTCGACGACGCGCTGCGTGTGGCCCGAGGTCGCGCCCTTGCGCCAAAGCTCCGCGCGCGAGCGCGACCAGAACCACGTCTCGCCCTCGGAGAGCGTGCGCCGCAAACTCTCCGCGTTCATGTAGGCGAGCGTCAGCACCTCGCGCGTGCGCGCGTCCTGCACCACCGCGGCGACGAGGCCGCGCTCGTCGAAACGCACGTCTTCCGGCCCGAACTTCATCGCACTAACACTCCGCGGCCCCGCAGGTATTGCTTTACGCGGCCGACCGTGAACTCGCCGAAGTGGAAGAGCGACGCGGCGAGGACGGCGCTCGCGCCGCCCGCCACGAGCGCCTCGTGAAAGTGTTCGAGGCGGCCCGCCCCGCCCGAGGCGATGACGGGGATGCGCACCGCTCCGCTGACGGCCCGCGTCAGCTCGATGTCGTAGCCGTCGCGGGTGCCGTCCCTGTCCATGCTCGTCAGCAGAATCTCGCCCGCGCCCAACCTTTCGGCGCGCGCCGCCCACTCGACCGCGTCGAGGCCCGCCGCCCGGCGCCCGCCGTGCGTGAAGACCTCCCAGCCGGCGCGCGCGTCGCCCGGCTCCCTGCGCCGCGCGTCAACGGCGACGACCATGCACTGGCTGCCGAAGGTCTCCGCGCCCTCGGTAATCACCTCGGGGCGCGCGACGGCCGCCGTGTTGAGCGTGACCTTGTCGGCCCCCGCGCGCAGCACCGCGCGCACGTCCTCGATGTGGTTCAACCCACCGCCGACCGTGAGCGGGATGAAGACCTCGTCGGCCACGCGCCGGACGAGTTCGGAGACGATGGCGCGCTTGTCCGACGAGGCCGTGATGTCGAGGAAGGTCAACTCGTCGGCGCCCTCCTCGTCGTAGCGCCTCGCCTGCTCGACGGGGTCGCCCGCGTCCACGAGCGAGAGGAAGCGAATCCCCTTGACCACGCGGCCGCGGTCAACGTCGAGACACGGGATGATGCGCTTCGCCAGCATAACGCGGTCTGTGATTTATGATTTAGTCGTCAGTCGTCAGTCATCAGTTTTCAGTAAAGGCAAGGACTGAGAGGGCTGAGAACTCGCAACCGATAACTCATAACTCGTAATCGTAACCCCGACATTCATCAACTTCGCTTCACCCGGCGTTCGCAAAATTTCGGAGCAGGCGGAGGCCGGCGGCCTGACTCTTCTCCGGGTGGAACTGCGCGCCGCAGACGTTGGCGCGGGCGACGACGGAGGCGTATGTCAGTCCGTACTCGGTCTCGCCGAGCGCGTCGCCCGCGTCGGCGGCCTCGCAGAAGTAGGAATGAACGAAGTAGAAAAAGCTCCGGTCGGCGATGCCCTCGGCGAGCGGGTGCGGCCGCTTCCACGCGACCTGATTCCAGCCGACCTGCGGCACGCGCAAGTCCGCGGGGAACTTACGCACGCGCCCCGGCAGCAGGCTGAGGCCGGCCGCCACGCCGAACTCCTCCGACTCCTCGAAGAGCATCTGCATCCCCACGCAGACGCCGAGCAGCGGCGTGCCCTCGCCGGCGCGCTCGCGCACCAGCTCGCCGAAGCCCCTTTCGCCGAGCGCGTTCATGCACGCGCGGAACGCGCCGACGCCGGGCAGCACGAGCCTCTCGGCGCGCCGCAGCACGCGCTCGTCGGCGCTGACGACGGCCTCCGCGCCCGCCGCGAGAAAAGCCTTCTCGACCGAGCGGAGGTTCCCCACGCCGTAATCGATGATCGCCACGCGCGGCAAAACTCAGAGCACCCCTTTCGTGCTGGGCACGCCCTCGACGCGCGGGTCGCGCTCGGCCGCCTGCCGCAGCGCGCGCGCCGCCGCCTTGAAGGTTCCTTCGAGGATGTGGTGCGTGTTGCGGCCGCGCAGGCAGTCGAGGTGCAGGTTGCAGCGGGCCGCCTCGGCGAACGAGCGCCAGAAGTGCTCGGCCAGCTCGACCGAGAAGTTGCCGATCTGCTGCCGCCGCGTCTCGACCTCGTAGACGAGGTAGAAGCGCCCCGAGAGGTCTACGACGGCGCGGCACAGGGCCTCGTCCATTGGGACGAGGGCCGCGCCGTAGCGCGCGATGCCGCGCTTGTCGCCGAGCGCCTTCGCCAACGCCTGCCCCAGAGTGATGGCGATGTCTTCGACCGAGTGGTGGTCGTCGATTTCGAGGTCGCCGCGGCACTCGACTTCGAGGTCGAACAGGCCGTGGCGCGCGAACAGCTCCAGCATGTGGTCGAGGAAGGCGACGCCCGTCGAGACCTGCGCGCGGCCCGCGCCGTCGAGCGCGAGGCGGACGCGCACGTCCGTCTCCTTCGTCGTCCGCCGCACCTCGGCCTCCCGCGCCGCTCCGACTTCGGTGTTCATCCGCAAATCTCCTCCAGCGCCTCGATCAACTTGTCGTTCTCCGCGGGCGTGCCGACGCTGACGCGGAAGTAATCGCGCAGCATCGGGTAGCCGCTCACGTCGCGGGCGAGGATGTCGCGCGCGCGCAGTTCGCGGAAGACCTGCTTCGGGTCGAGCTCGGAGCGGACGACCATGAAGTTCGCGCGCGAAGCGACGGGCCGGAGTCCGTTGACGCGGCCTAAATTCTCGAAGAGCCGCCCGCGCTCTTCGACGATCTTCCGGACGTGGCGGCGCAGCTCGTCCTGCCGGTCGAGTGCGACCTCGGCCGCCGTCTGCGAGAAGAGGTTGAGGTTGTAAGGCAGCACGGCCTTGCCGATCTCTCGCGCGAGCTCGGGCGAGGCGAGCAGGTAGCCGACGCGCAGCGCCGCCAACGCCTGCGCCTTCGAGAAGGTGCGGAAGACGACGAGGTTGTCGAACTCCTTGAGCAGCGGGGCGGCCGTCTGACCCGAGAACTCGTGGTAAGCCTCGTCCACGAAGACGAGGCCGCGCGACGCGCCGAGCAGCCGCGCGAGGTCGCGTTCGGAGATGACGCAGCCCGTCGGGTTGTTCGGCGAGCAGAGGATGGTCACGTCGGGCCGCTCGGCCTCGATGGCTTCCGCGAGGGCTTCAACGTCGAAGCCTAACCCGCCGTCGAGCGGGACGCCGACGGCCTCGCCGCCGAAGATGGTGACGAGCTGCCGGTAGAGCAGGAAGGTCGGCTCGGCGAGCAGCACGCGCCTGCCCTCCCCGACCGTGACCATCAGCGCCGCCTGTAGCAGCTCGTTCGAGCCGTTGCCCGCGACCACGCCGTCCGCCCTCCAACCGGCCGAGGCGGCCAGCTTCTCGTGGAGGCTGGCGGGCGCGAAGTCCGGGTAGCGCGCCCACTGTCGCTCGCCGAAGCGCCGCAAGACCTCGCGCTTGAAGGCGTCCGGGGCCTCGAAAGGGTTCTCGTTCTGGTTGAGCTTGATCGAAGCGCGATCGGGCGCGAGCGTGTACGCCCGCAGCCCGCGCACGTTCGGCTTGATCTTGTCGAGCGGGTTCATCGCAGTAAGTTTCGAGTTCGGAGTTCCGAGTTCGCGTCTCCGGCTTTTGAGTTTCGGCAAGAGTCGTTTTAACCCGAAACCCGAAAACCGCAACTATGTTTCCGTCCTGATGAGCGCCGAGCGCGCGTGTGCGTCGAGACCTTCGGCGCGGGCGAGCGCGGCGATCAGGGGGGCGGTGCGGCCGAGTTCTTCGCGCGTGTAGCGGACGAGGCTCGTGCGCCGCAGAAAATTATGGACGCCGAGGGCCGACGAGAAGCGCGCCGCGCGGTTCGTGGGCAGGACGTGGTTCGGCCCCGCGAAGTAGTCGCCGACCGCCTCGGGCGCGTGCGCGCCGAAAAAGATGGCCCCCGCGTGCCGGACGCGCGCGGCCGCCGCCTCGTCGTCGCGCGTCACGATTTCAAGGTGCTCCGGGGCGAGCCGGTTGATAAGGTCGCACGCCGCCTCGAAGTCTTCGACGACGAACGCGGCCCCGAAGTCCGCGAGCGACCGCGCGACGACCTCGCGGCGCGGGAGCGTGGCCGCCTGCCGCGCGACCTCTCCGGCCACCCGCGCGGCCAGCGCCGCGTCGGTGGTCACGAGGACGGCCGAGGCGTCCTCGCCGTGCTCGGCCTGCGCGAGCAGGTCGGCGGCGACGAAGTCGGCGCGCGCGGTCTCATCCGCGAGGATGACCACCTCGCTCGGCCCGGCGATGGAATCTATCCCGACCGCGCCGAAGACCAGCTTCTTCGCGGCGGCGACGAACTTGTTGCCCGGCCCCGTGATGATGTCCACGCGCGGGATCGTCTCCGTCCCGTAGGCGAGCGCGGCCACGGCCTGCGCGCCGCCGACGCGATAGACCTCCGTGACGCCGAGTTCGAGGAGCGCGGCGGCGACCGCCGGCGTCTGCCGAAGCGTCCGCGGCGGCGTGACCACGGCGACCCGCCCGACGCCGGCCACGCGCGCCGGCACGACGTTCATCACGACCGACGACGGGTAGCTCGCCGTCCCGCCCGGCACGTAGAGTCCGGCCGCCTCAACCGGCGACACGCGCTGGCCGAGCCGCACGCCGCCCCCCGCCTCCATCTCCCAAGACTCGACGCGCTCGCGCTCGTGGAACGCGCGCACGTTGCGGATGCTCCCGCGCAAAGCCTCGACCACCCGCGCTTCGGCGCGCGACGCCGCCTCGGCCAACGCGGCCTCGCCCACGCGCAGTTCGGAGGGCGCGAGCCGCACGCCGTCGAAGCGCTCCGTGTGCTCGACGAGCGCCGCGTCCCCGCGCCGACGCACGTCCTCGACGACGGCGGCGACCGACGCCAGCAGCCCCGCGTCGGCCTCCCCGCCGCGCGACTCGATGCGCGCCAGCTTCTCGCGCCGCCGCCCTTCGTCTTGAGCCCCGATGACTTCGATCACGGCTTTCCTTGTTTCTGCTCGCCTCGCGCGGCTTCGCTCAGGGCTTCGATCAGCTTCGAGACCGAGGCGGCTTTGAGCTGGTAGCTGGCGCGGTTGACCACGAGGCGGGCGGTCGATTCGGCGATGGTCTCGACGACGGCGAGGCCGTTCTCGGCGAGCGTGCGGCCGGTCTCGACGAGGTCAACGATGCAGTCGGCCAGCCCGAGCACGGGCGCGAGTTCGACCGAGCCGGACAGTTCGATGATCTCGACCGGCACGCCGCGCGAGCCGAAGTGCGCGGCGGCCACGCGCGGGTACTTCGTCGCCACGTGCAGCACGCCGGCCCGCGCGCCGCCCGCGCCCGCCTTCGCGGCGACGGCCAGCCGGCAGCCGCCGATCTTCAGGTCGAGCGGCTGGAGCACGTCGGCCCCCGTCTCCAACAGCACGTCGCGCCCGACCACGCCGCAGTCCGCGATGCCGTGCTCGACGTAGACCGGCACGTCCGCCGGCTTGACGAAGATGAAGCGGTAGCCGCCGGCCTCGTCCTCGACGGCGAGGCGGCGCGTGGCGAGGGCCGCCTCGCTGACGCGCACGCCCGCGCGCGCCAGCAGCGCCAGCGCCTCGGCCTGCATCCGCCCCTTCGCAATCGCAATCGTCAACATGCCGAACCCTCGGTTCAGAGTTTCGGGTCTGCGTAGCGCGAGTCGAAGGCCCGGACGTGACTCGCCCGAACTCGAAACTCTGTTAGAGCGCCAGCCTGACCCTCTCGCCGCGCGCGCGGCGGCGCTGCGCCTCAAGCAGACGCTCGCTCAGGCTCTCGCCCCCGACGGACTGGAAGTGACGGCCGTTCCCTCCCGCCAAATCCACCCCGGCGCGCGCCAGCACTTCGGTGATGGCGTCGGTGTCGAGCACGAAGCCGACCGCCGGCTCGCGCCGCCCGAAGCTGGCCGTCAGCTCGTCGTAGCGCCCGCCGCCGCCGACGCGCGCGCCGGCCCCCTCGACGTAAATCTTGAAGATCAGCCCCGTGTAGTAATCGAGGCCGGAAACGTCGCCGAGGTCAACTTCGAAGGCGTCGGCGAGGCCGAGCGCCTCGACCGCATCCCAGACCTGTGCGAGCGCCGCGAGCGCCTCGGCCGTCCGCCCGTTCGAGACCAGCGAGCGCGCCGCCGTTAAAGCCTCGCGCTTCCCCGAGAGGCGCGTCAGCCGGCCCGCGAGCGCCGGGGTCTCGCCGCCCGCGCGCCGCGCGAGCAGTTCTTCGAGGCCGGCGGCGTCGCGCGCGTCCACGAGCCGCCGCACCCGCTCGCGCGCCTCCGGGTCGAGGCGGAGTTCTTCGGCGAGGCCGTTAAAGACGCCGACGTGGTTGACGGTGAAGCAGCAGCGGCCGCGCAGCCCGAGCCGTTCGAGGACTTCGGCCGCGACCGCGAGCACTTCGAGGTCGGCCCCCGCGCCGCCCGCCCCGATCAGCTCGCAGCCGACCTGCCGCCCCTGCCGCTTCCACTCGGCGTGCGAACGGGGCCGCTGGCGGAAGACCGAGGCGGCGTAGCAGAAACGCAGGGGGCGCGGGGCCGCGGCGAAGAGGGTCGCGGCGGCGCGCGCCACCGAGGAGGTGAGGTCGGCCCGGAGCGCGAGCATGCGGCCGTCGGTGTCGGTGAAGCGGAAGGCGCGGCCCGCCTCTTCGCGCCCCATGCCGCGCTCGAACAGCGCGTAGTAATCGACCGCGGGCGTCGCGATCTCCTCGTAGCCCCAGCCGTCGAAGACGCCTAGCGCCCCGGCCTCGACCGCGCGCCGCAGGCGCGCCTCGTCGCCGAAGTGGTAGCGCATCCCGCCGGGCATTTTCGAGAGAGATTCAGGCATCACGAAAGTCGTCAGTCGTCAGTCGTCAGTCGGGAACCTTTGTCGCTGCGGGTTTGAGCGGGCCGGCTCACCCGCCACTCGACAAACCGGCGGCCGACGGCTGATGACTAAAAACGAAAACGCCGCCGGACATCTGGTGTCGCGGGCGGCGTGTGCGTCGGACGAAGTTAGCGCTTCGGCTCTCGGGCGCTAGTCTACGAGTCGCCGCGCACACGGCCGCGGTGATGGCGATGATGCCTGCCATGCTGCGTCGTCGTGTCGTGCGCGCGGAGTCTCATAAATTGAAAACCTTAAAACCTGCCGTGAGCCGCGATTGTTATACCCGACGCTTTCGGCGGCTGTCAATCCGATTGCGGAATTGCGGGTCGCGAATTGAACAGGCGGCGCACTTTCCGCGCAGCCCTCCTCAGCTTCGCGGCGCGAAGTAGCCGACGCGGGTGTTGAGCTGGAAGGGGCGGCCGGGGGTCTCGACGCGGACGCGGCGGAAGCGGCCGTCGCGGGCGGGGTTCGTCGGCGTGTAGTAGATGGCGTACTGGCGGCGCAGCTCTTCGGCGATCTCGGTGTAGACGCGGTCGAGGCCGGCGAAGCTCGCGGGGCGGTAGGAGCGACCGCCGGTGGCGCGCGCGAGCTGTTCGAGGTTGCGCTGGCTGGCGTCGAGCACGCGCAGGCCCTCGCGCAGGTCGCCGATGCGCAGCTCGTTGAAGCGGACGGACGAGTCCGTGCCGGCGAGCAGGTTGTCGAGTTCGGCCTGCTTGCGCGCGCGCTCCATCTCCGTGTTCGAGATGACGTAGACGCTGACCTGCGCTTCGAGCAGCGCGCGCAGGGCCGCTTCGAGCGTGGCCGCGCCGCGGCCGCTGTCGATGCCGTCCGAGAGGACGACGAGCGCGCGCCGCCGCGGCTCGCGGCGGAAGTGCTCGCGGGCCGAGAGCAGCAGCGCGTCGTTGAAGCGCGTGAAGACGCCGGTCGAGAGCCGGCGCAGCGCGCGGCGCAGTTGCAGGCGGCTCTGCGTCCAGTCGAGCAGCAGCTCGACGCGGTCGTCGAACTTCACGAGGCTGAAGCGGTCTTCCGGCGCGATGCGCCCCGCGAACTCGTCGGCCGCGCGCCGGAAGTCCTCGAAGTTGGCGGCCACGGACGAGGACGAGTCCACGAGCAGCGCCACGTCCACCGGAACCTGCCGGAGCGCCAGCCCGCTCAGAGGCTGCTCGCGCCCGTCCTCGTAGACGCGGAAGTCCTCGCGCGTGAGGTCTGAGACGAGTCGCCCCGAGGCGTCGCGCACCGTCACCGGCAGCAGCACCTCCGAAGTCTCGACGCGCACCACCTCGTCGTCGTCAACGGTCTGCGCGTCCCGGTCGCCGGCGCGGCCCGCCGCCCTGTGGTCGGCGCCGGAAAGTTTTTGTGGGGGCGGCGCGTCGGCCTCGATGGTCACGGCGGGCGCGGCTTCGCGCGGGCGCGTCTGCGTGAGCGCCGAGGGCGCGACGCAGAGGCCGAGGCAC
>DATMVI010000248.1:0-12483 GCA_035563275.1 Pyrinomonadaceae bacterium | reverse complement strand
CGGGCGGCGGGGCGAAGGCCGCCGCGACGAAGCCGGGCGTCAGGGCCGTGGAAACAAAGTCGGGCGGCAGCGACAAGTCCGACGACGCCGAGTTGCTGGCGGCGCTCGGCTCGCTCTACCCGCGGCGCGGGCTGCCGGTCGCGCTCTCGGCCGGCTACCTCGACACCGGCGAGCAGGGCATGGTGCTAAACCTCTCGATGCAGGTGGAGCGGACGGCCTTCGACTTCGACGCGGAGGGCGACGGGCGCAAAGCCCTCGTCGATGTCGCGGGCGCGGCCATAGACGACCGCGGGCGATTCGGGAGCTTCAAGCAGTTGCTCACCATCACCCCCGACGCCGCCGACGGCGGCGCCCCGCAACCCGTCATCTGGCACCAACGCCTCCGCCTCAAGCCGGGGCTTTATCAGGTGCGCGTCGCCCTGCGCGACCGCGCCACGGGCCGCGTCGGGAGCGCCATGCAGTGGGTCGAAATCCCCGACCTCGCGAAAGGCGACTTCGCCCTGAGCAGCATCTTCCTCGGCGAGCGCGCGCCCCAAGCGGCCCCCGCCGAGCGCGAAGCGAACCGGCCGCGCGCGGTCGCCGTTGACGTTGACCGCCGCTTCGCGCGCGCGAGCGTCCTGCGCTTCCAGACCTACGTCTACAACGCCGCGCGCGCGGGCGCCGCGGGCGGCCGCGACGTGCGGCTTCAGGCGCAGGTCTTCCGCGGGCCGACGCCGCTCGTCACCACCCGGCCGTTCGAAGTGCCGGTCGCGGGCGACCCCGCGCGCCTGCCCTTCTGGTCGGAACTCTCGCTTGAGCAACTGGCGCCCGGCCACTACGTCCTACAGCTCACGGCCACCGACCGGACGACCGGCCGCACGGCCGTCGAGCGGGTCGGCTTCTACGTGGAGTGAGCGCGCGGCGCAGTTCGCCTTAACGCTGGGGAGACGACTCGGGCCGCCCGCGCGTCACGCGGGCGAGCCGCGTTCGAGGACGTGGCGCGCGATCTCGACGCGGTTGTTGAAGTTCTTCTTGGAGAGGATGTGGCTGATGTGGTTCTCGACGGTGCGGAGGCTGATGTCGAGTGACGCTTTGACATCTTTCCCCTCCCGGCCCCGTTACCCGCCGACCGGTATAAGACCGACCGCCCGCTTCCGCGTGAGCGTAAAAACTGAGCCCCGGCGGCTCGCGCCCCCCTGACCGCCTGCGAGGGCGGGGCCGTGGCCCGCGACGAAGCCGGCCGCCAGTCGCTCGCGCTCTCCTGCCCGATCCCCTTGCGCCCCTCCGAAGACGGCGCGCTGGTCGGGCGGTTCCGGCTCGCCGCGGGCGAGCGCGTGTGGCTGTCGCTCGCCTACCACGCGGGCGCGGATCACGTGGACGCGCGCCCGGAGCCGCGCGACCACGACGCGCTGCTCGCGCGCACGCTCGAATACTGGGAGCAGTGGTGGCGCGACTGCTCCTACGAAGGGCCTTACCGCGACCTCGTGGGCCGCAGCGCGCTCGCCCTCAAGCTCCTCACCTTCGAGCCGACGGGCGCGCTCGTCGCCGCCCCGACCACCTCGCTGCCGGAGGAGATCGGCGGCGTCCGCAACTGGGACTACCGCTTCACGTGGCTGAGGGATTCGGCGCTCACCATCTACGCGCTCCAACTGCTCGGCTACGAGGAGGAGGCGACGGACTTCTTCAACTGGCTCGACCGCCTCTGCGTCACCTGCCGCGGCGACGTGCAGATCATGTACGGCATCCGCGGCGAGTCGAGCCTGCCCGAGCAGACGCTCGCGCACCTCTCCGGCTACCGCGACTCACGCCCCGTCCGCATCGGCAACGCGGCCTTCGGCCAGAGGCAGCTCGACGTGTACGGCGAGGTGCTCGACGCCGTCCACCTCTACCACGAGCGCGCGAACCTGCCCGTGCGCGCCGAGTGGTGGGACGAGGTCTGCCTGCTGGCCGACGAGGCGGCCGCGCGCTGGCGCGAGCCCGATCACGGCATCTGGGAGGTGCGCGGAGGCCCCCGCCACTTCTTCTACTCGAAGCTGATGTGCTGGGTGGCGCTCGACCGCGCCGTGAAGCTGGCCGCGCGATCGGGGCATCGCGACGAGATTGGCAGGTGGTCGAAGGCGCGCGACGAAATCCGCCGCGCCGTCCTCGCCGAGGGCTACAACGCGGAGGCCGGCGCCTTCACGCAATCCTTCGGCAGCAGCGAGCTGGACGCCAGCGCGCTCGTCGTCCCCTTCACCGGCTTCCTGCCGGCGACCGACCCGCGCGTCCTCTCGACCATGCGCGCCGTCGGCGAGCGTTTGACCTCGCGGGGGTTGGTCTACCGCTACCTCGCGGGGGACGGGCTACCCGGCGGCGAGGCGACCTTCGCGATGTGCACCTTCTGGCTGGCCGACAACCTCGCGCTCTGCGGGCGCGTGGACGAGGCGCGCGAGGTCTTCGAGCGCGTGGCCTCGTACGCGAGCGACACGGGCCTGCTCGCCGAAGAGATCGACCCTTCGACGGGCGAACTGCTCGGCAACTACCCGCAGGGCTTCACGCACCTCGCGCTCATCCGCACGGCGCTCCACATCCAGAAGGCCGAGGCCCTCGGCGCCGAAGAGCACGCCGAGGACGCGGCCGAGCGCGCGGGCCACGTGGCGGGCACCGGCCGCCTGCGCCGCCCGCTCAGTCGGCCCGCACCTCGTTGACGGCCTTGCGGTAGGAGACGTAGAGGTCTGTGAGCTGCTCGGCCGCGGCCGGGTCGCTGCGAGCGAGGAGCGTGATGAGGTGGTCGCGGCGGGCGAGCAGGGGGGCGGTCGCCTCGCGCTGCCGCGCCGTGAGGGCCGAGTCCGCCCCGGCGTCGAGCTGACCGCGCAGGGTGGTGAAGAAGTCGCTCGCCGTCTGGCGCGCGGGTTCGTAGTCGCCGCGGCGCGCGTCGATGGCGGCCGAGGCCAGCGTGCCGTGCAGTTGGCTGAGGCGGAGTTCGCGCTGCGCCGCGTCGCGCTGCGAGGCCGCCTCGCCCGCCTTCATCCACATCGGCAGCAGTCCGAGCAGGAAGGCGACGGCGGCGACGCCGAGGTACGCGCCGACCTTCTTCAGCGTGCCGGAAAGGGGGACGCTTTTCGCCGGCGCAGCGCCCGCCTCCGCGGCCGAAAAACTTCTGACCTTACTCACCCTCCGCCTCCTTTCGCGAAACCGCTCGCACACGCCCGCGCGCCGGGCCAGCCCCGAAGCTAACCCAACGGCGGCCGCGTCTGAAACAGTGTGAACACTTAGGCGGCGTGAGTGTTTACCCTTATGCCCGGGCGCGGGCGCGTTGTTATACTTCGCGTCACCCTTATTTTTTCCGGCAGCCCCCCCCGCGGATTGGTGAAGGTCTTGGGCATACGCGGACGATTACCGGTTCTCGCCGTCGGCATCGCCGTCCCGCTCGGCCTCGTCGGGGTGGCCGACATCCGGGGCGGTTGGGAGAGCAGCCGCGCGCAGCTCGGCGGCAGCATCTCGGTCGAGAGTCCGCCCGCGGGCGAGAGTCGCGGCACGGTCTTCACCGTCCGCCTCCCGCGCCGTGTGAGTGTTATCACCTACGCGCGCTAAGTAGTAACACTGTCGCCGCCCCGCCGCGCCTCCGCTATGCTGGAAGTGTTCCAATCTCGACTACTCACGGAGGCTTTACCGAGATGCTCAAGGGTTTCAGCAAGACAATCTCTCCGGGGGCGGGCGCCGCAATCCTGACCTTCGCGCTGACGGTGGCTTCCGCCGCCGCCGCGCGCGCGCAGGGCACGCCGACGCAGACTGAGCCCGCGACGCAGACTCAGCCGGCGGCGCAGAGTCAGCCGCAGCCGGCGGCCCCGCCCTCGGTCGGGGTGACGAACCAGACCGAGGCGCAGGTCGCGGCCGGCCTGACGCGCGAGCCGGCCCCGGCGAAGGCGGCCGAGCCGCTCTACCGTGAGTACCGCGGCGTCACGCTCGGCATGAGCGCCTCGGACGTGCGCGCCAAGCTCGGCAAGCCCGAGGAGAAGTCGGACGAGGTGGACTACTTCGTCTTCAACGACCGCGAGCGCGCGCGCGTCTACTACAAGGACGGGAAAGCGAGCGCCGTCATCGCCACCTACGTCGGCAGGGAGGCCGCCGCGCCCGCGCCCGCCGCGGTGCTCGGCACCGAGATCGAGGCCAAGCCCGACGGCTCGATGTACCTGATGACGCCCTACCCGCAGGCCGGCTACTGGGTCGCCTACAGCCGCACGCCGGGCGACTCGCCCCTGACCATCATCACGATGCAGAAGTCGCCCTGACGCGCTTCGCCTCGACCGACGCCCGCGACCCTCTCTCGCCCCGAGCGGGCTGCGGCCCGGCCGCACGCCCTCCGTCGTAAGCCGTCACACAACCTCCTGCGTGTGACGGAAAGGCCGCCGCCTGACATGAACATGAAGGGCGGCGGCCTCGACTTTTATTCAACCGAAACGCGTCGCCCGCGGGCCGCGTCGTGAAGGAGTGAGGGCGGAGGCGTTCGGGGCTGACGGCCCCGGCGCGCCCGCGCGGCGTGAGTGGAAACACCTACGCCGGCTGAGTGTTCGCACCGTTGCCGGCGGCGGCCCCGCGGCTTAACCTTTCGTCAAGAGTCTTTGGCCGCGGGGCGCAGACCGCGGACTCGCGGCCGGGGGAGGTTCGACGTAATGGTTTCCGAAAAGTCTCTGAACATCCGCGGGCGGCTCAGACGCCTGACGGTGGTGTGCCCCGAGTGCCGGCAGGTGTGGCTCGCGCCGGGGCTGGCGAGCGGCGACGAGCACGTCTGCAAGAGGTGCGGGGCCGCCTTCGTGAACAAGGGGCCGGACGCCCCGTCTCGGCCGCGCGACCTTCTGCGCGCGCCGCTGGCCGCGGCCGAGACGCCCGCCGCCTAACGTCGGACTTTACGGCAAGGGGGGTTTTCAACTTTGCGCCCGAGCGCGCTCTTCACTCCGGTGCGGACAAACTCGTTACAGTTGGGCGGCGCGAGGCCGACGGTGCTCGTCGTCGAGGACTCGGAGGACGCGCGCCGCGTGCTGTGCCTTGAGCTACAGCACAAGGGCTGCCGCGTGGTGACGGCCGCCGACGGCGGCGAGGCCGTCGAGACGGCCCTCAGCGCGCCGCCCGACCTCATCCTCATGGACTTGAACATGCCGGGGCTGGACGGCCTCGCCGCGACCGAACGGCTCCGCGAACACGGCGAGCTCGACGCCGTGCCGATCATCGCCGTCACGGCCTTCGACACCTACGGCATCAGGGAGGCGGCGCTCGAAGCCGGGTGTCAGGATTACCTGCTCAAGCCGCTCGACCCCGGCGCGCTCGAACGCGCCATTCGCGTCGCGCTCCCCGGTTTCGATTTCGCGCGCGACGAGTCCGCCGACTGGCCCCCCGACGCCGAATGAGTTTCAACCGACCCCACATCGGAGCTGAGCGACCCCGGCCTACGCACGCGCCGCGATGACCGCGACGGCGGCAATCTGCCGGCGGTGTCGGCGGAAGACGCGGCGCATCTCGAAGACCCTGCGGCGGGCGTCGGCGTCGCGCAGCAGGTTGAAGGCGAAGCGCAGCGCGCGGAAGAAACCTCGTCGCGGACGACGCGCGCGGGTTCGAGCAGAGCCATCGGCGCCAGCTCGGTTGCCCTGACTTCAAAGCCCGAGCCGGTCGATGTATGCGACAGCAGTCCGGCCGGGTCGGCTTTCGACTTCGGCGGGGGCGAGCGCCCCGACGGCCGAGGCGCTCGCCCCCGCCTCGCCCAAAGAACTTCCCTACCCTCGGGCGAAGACACATGATGGCAGAGGCGCGGCGCGGGCGAGATGACTTATGTCACACCCTTTAGGCTGCGTTGAATCCGGTCTTTCGCGGCCGGGGCGCGCGGACGCAATACAGCGCCGACTACATCCGCGAGGGGAGACGATGAAGCGACGCATCGTAGGTTACGACCGCGACGACGAGGGCCACTGGCGTGCCATCCTCGACTGCGGCCACCCGCAGCACGTCCGCCACGACCCGCCGCTCGTGACGCGCGCGTGGGTTCTGACCGAGGAGGGGCGCGCCTCACGGGTGGGGTACGAACTCGACTGCAAGCGCTGCGACGAGGAGGGAGAGGCGGGGGGGTTTGAGGAGGAGTAGACGCCGGGGGCCGCGCCCACCCGCTCCACGCCCTACTGTTCAAGCGCGGGCGCAAGGCCCTTCTCCGATTCGAGCCTGCTGCGGAGTTGCCCTTCGGCGCGCGCGGCCAGCTCCTTGCAGGCGTTGGGCGAGACCACGGGGTCGGGCCGGACGCCTTTCTGTCGCCCCTCAAGGCGCTGCCAGAGTCCCGAAGCGTCCGGGTGAGACGTGAGCAGGATGTCGCACGGCGCGGACCGGAGGAAGGCGAAGCTCTTCTCGAAGTCGCGGACGGCGTTTGGGTACTCGCGGCTGTCGGAGAAGCGGAAGCCGTCGGCCGAGACCGGCGTCATGCTGTCGGAATAGACGAGGTTCAGGCAGCGCCCGCCCTCACACGATTTCCAAGTCCAACTGGTGCCGCCGGGCGTGTGGCCGGGGGTGAAATGGGCGGTGAGTTTGATGCCGCCGACGCGGAGCGTCTGGCCGTCGCGCAAGGTGTCGGCGCGCGGGACGAGCGCCACCGGCAGGATGCCGCCGAACTGCGGGTCGCCCTTCCCCACCCCGCTCTTCGTCAAGACCTCGGCGCTCCACGGGCTGGCCGCCACCCGCGCGCCGCTCAGCCGCCGCAGCTCGGCTATCCCGCCGCCGTGGTCGAAATGCACGTGAGAGTTGACGATGAGTTTCACGTCCTCGATGCGGAAGCCGAGCGAGCGGATGTTGGCGACGATTTGCGGGACGGACTCCGGGAGCGCGCCGTCTATCAGAACGTGTCCGGACTTGGAGGTAATCAGGATCGAACTCAGCCCGCGGGGGCCGACGTAGTACGTGTCGCCGTAGATGCGGAAGGGCTGCTGCGGCTTGTTCCACTCGGGGCAGTTGTCGCAGGACGAAGCGGGCGCGCCGCTCTGGCCCGCCGCCAGCGCCGCGAGGGCGAGCAGGAAGGCGGCCAGCGCGAGGGCGCGGGCCGGGTTCGGAAGATGGTTTCGCGTGCGCGTGAACTCTAAGCTGCGTGGGTCGCTCAATCTAAACGCCTCCCGGTCGCACTCGACTCGTGGTTTCTGAGATCGTTCCCCGGCGCGGGCCGCCGTGAGCAGCCGCGCCGCGCGTCATTCCCCGGCGGCGCGGCCGGCGAGGTGCGCCACCACCGCGACCAACTCGGCCGGCTCGACCGGCTTCGGCACGTGGAGCTGGAAGCCGGAGCGCAGAACCTTCACGCGGTCTTCCGCCCTCACGTAGGCGGTCAGGGCCGCCGCCGGAATCTGCCCGCCGCGCGCGGGCGGCAAGGCCCTCACCCGCGCGATCAGAGCGAAGCCGTCGTCGCCCGGCATCCCCAAGTCGCTGATCAGCACGTCGGGGCGGAGGTGGGCGACGGCCTCCAGCGCCTCGGACGCCGAGCCGGCCGTGAGGACTTCGGCGTTGCAGTGTTCCAGCACGGCGCGCAGCATGTCGCGCGTGTCGGCCTCGTCGTCGACGACCAGCACCCGGAGGCCCTGAAGCGCGGGCGGGCACTCGATCTCCGGGGCGACGGCGGCCGGCCTCCGCTCCGCCGGCTTCAGCTCGTCCTCGCGCGCGACGAAGGGCAGGCTGACGACGAAGGTCGCGCCCCTGCCCTCGCCCTCACTCTTGGCCCTGACGGTGCCGCCGTGCAGCTCGACCAGCTGGCGGACGATGGACAGCCCCAGCCCCATGCCGCCGTGGACTCGGTTGGTGCCGGGGTTGGCTTGGCGGAAGCGGTCGAAGATGTAGGGCAGGAACTCGGGGTTAATGCCCATGCCGGAGTCGCGCACCGTGATCTGCACGCGCGAGTCGGCGACCTCCGACGCGATCTCCACGCGGCCGCCTTCGGGGGTGAACTTGATGGCGTTCGTCAGGAGGTTCCAGACCACCTGCTGGAGGCGGTCGGCGTCGCCGCTGATGGGGCCGGCGCGCGGGTCGAGCGAGGTGGTGAGCCGGACGCCCTTCGCCTCGGCCGCGGGGCGCGTCGCCTCGACCGCGGCCTCGATGATCGGCGGCAGCTCGACCGTGCGCAGGTCGAGGCGGAGCTTCCCCGAGATGATGCGCGAAACGTCGAGCAGGTCGCTGATGAGCTGGTTCTGCGACTGCGCGTTGCGGTGGATGATTTCGAGCGCGCGGCCGCGGGCCTCGTCGCCGAGGCTGCCGGCGAGCAGCATGTTCGACCAGCCGAGGATGGAGGTCAAAGGCGTCCGCAGCTCGTGCGAGACGGTGGCGAGGAACTCGTCCTTGAGGTGGTTGGCCTCCTCGGCCTCCTCGCGCGCGGCCTTCTCCCTCGCCAGCGCCTGCGTGCGCGCGTCCACCTCGTCCTGCAACGCCGCCTCGCGCGCGACCCGCTCGGTCACGTCCTCGATGACGGTCACGGTGCCGATGACGCTCCCGCCGTCGTCGATCAGCGGCGAGATGCGCGCCGTCTGCTGCATCTCCGCGAAGCCGCACAGGTTGGGCTTGGTGGGCAGCGGCAGCAGGTGGCCGTGGAGGCGCTGCGACAGAACCCGCGTCTGCCCCTCCAGAACCCACTTGTAGTGGCGGTCGAGCCGCCTCTTCTCCAGCTCCGTGTAGACTTCGAGGAGGTTGCGCCCGACCACCTGCCCCGCGCTCAGCTCGCTGTGCTCTTCCAGCCAGCGGTTCCACGCGCGGATTTTGAGGTCGGCGTCCGTGACGAGGATGCCCTGCCCGGCGAGGTCGTTCATCCAGCGCAGGAGGGCGGCGCTGAGCAGGGCGTCTTCCTGTGGAGCGTATTTCGTCATGACTGCGAAGCCGTCCGGCGAAGTTTAAGAGTGCCCTTGCCGCTCTTCCCACGCGCCAACCTCCTGAATCAGGCGGTCGAGGGAGGTGACGCTCAAGACCAACACGAGGAAGCCTCGGACGGCGCTGTCGCGAATCTGGAAAGCCGTGTAGACCACGAGGGCGTAGCGCGGCTCCCCGGCCCCCGTGGCGAGCGAGCCGAGCAACTCGTCCAGCGTCTCGAGGTGCAGCCGCGGCACCGAGAAGGAGACGTGAACTTCGAGCAGGTTGCCGAACATCCCGAGGCAGGCGTTGAGCAGGATGTTCCCCACCTCGGTCAGCACTTCGCGCGCCGACTCGTCGAGGCGGTTAGACGGGGCGTGCCCGTCCGTCAGCAGGTCGGTCAGCCGCACCGCGCCGTCGTGGTTGAGCAGGAGGAGCGCGTCGCCCGCGACCGGCCCGCCGAAGACCTGATGGATGGAGGCGATTTCGCCGGGGATGAACTTGCCGAGCGCGCCCGGCAGCTCCTTCGTCGGGTAGACCGAGACCTCGGGCGCGCTGAGCATGACGCGCTGCCCGGTCAGCTCGGAGAGCGCGGCCCCGGTTCGCGAGAAGGCGATGTTGATCAACTCCGACATCGCGTCGCGCTGGCGTTCGGTCAAGTCCATCAGGCCGTCCCCCCCCCGAGCGCCGCGTTGACCGCGCCCAGCACGTTCTCCGTCGAGAAAGGCTTGTTGATGAAGTCGCTCGCGCCCGCCTGCTCGACCAGCGCCCGCGTCGAGGTCTGGATGTCGGCGCTGGCGACGATGACGCGCGCGCCCGTGTCCATCTCGCGCAGCTTCGCCAGCACGTCGAGCCCGTACATGCCCTTCATCACCAAGTCGAGGAGGACGAGATCGGGCTTCTCGATGAAGTAGAGTTCGAGCGCGGCCATGCCCTCCTCGGCCTCGACGACGCGGTAGCCCGCGCCCTCAAGGATGCGCCGCAGCGTCCTGCGGGAGAGCGCCGAGTCGTCAACGACCATGATCTTTTTACTCATACGGCCTCCCGTATCGCCAGCGCCATGCGGTCGAGCGGCACGCTCCGGTCGCTCAGCCCCGCCTCCACCACCGAGGACGGCATCCCGTAGACGACGCACGTCTCCTCGCTCTCGGTGTAGACCAGCCCGCCCTGAGCCTTGATCCACGCCGCGCCCTCGCGCCCGTCCGACCCCATCCCCGTCATCACCACGCCCAGAACCCTCTGCCCGTAGACCTCCGCCGCCGACTGGAAGAGCACGTCCACCGAGGGGCGGTGGGGCGTCTCGAAGGGCTTCGAGTCGAGGTGCGCGGCGACCGCCCCGTCCGCGCGGCGGCGGAACGTCAGGTGGCGGCCGGCCGGGGCCAGCAGCGCCGCGCCCGCGCGCAGCACGTCGCCCTCGCGCGCCTCCCGGACTTCGAGCGGCGACAGTTCGTCGAGCTTGCGTGCGTACATTTCAGTGTAACCCACCGGCATGTGCATGACCATCGCCACCGGGGCGGGAAAGTCCGCGGGCAGTTGCGGGATGAGTTGCTTCAAGCCCTGCGGCCCGCCGGTGGAAATCCCGATGACCACGACATCCGCCAGCTCCCTGCGGGCGACCGGGGCGGCGGGCGCCGGGGGCGCTTCGGCGGGCGCCGGCGGGGCGACCCTGACGCGGGACATGTGTATCTCGGCGGCCGCCTTCACCTTCTGGATCAGCTCGTCGCTGACCTCGAAAATCTTCTCGGTCGCCAGCGCCGTCGGCTTCTGCACGAAGTCCACGGCGCCGGCGTCGAGCGCCGTCAGCGCGGCCTCGCCCGTCTCGCTGGCGATGCTCATGATGATGATGGGCAGGGGGCGGCGGGCCATCTGCTCGCGCACGAACCCGACGCCGTCGAGTTCCGGCATGATGAGGTCGCAGGTGACCACGTCCGGTTCGAGCCGCGCCACCAACTCCAGCGCCTCCCGGCCGTCGCGCGCCGCCCCCACCACTTCGAGGAAGGGGCTGCGCGAGAGCATCTGCCTGACGACCTTGCGCACGTACGCGGAGTCGTCCACCACCAGAACTTTCAGCACTCGATCCATGAATGGTCCTCGAAGCGTGGCGCTCAGGTCAGGCCGCGGCCGGCCGCCTCACGTAGACGAACGCGCCGCCCACCTCCTGCAACTCGAACTCCGTGGTCAGCTTCAGCAGAGACTCGGCGGCGGCGACGAACAGGTAGCCCGGCGGCCTGATGCGCGCGGCGAAGGAGCGCACCGTCGCGCCGATGGCCCGGCCGGAGAAGTAGATGAACACGTTGCGGCAGAAGATCACGTGCGCCGCCGCCAGCGGCGCGACCTCCGCCTCGTTCATCAGGTTGGCCACCCGCCACTCGACCGCGGCGTGCAGGTTAGCGTCCACGCGCCACGTTTTTGTCGCGCCCTCTTGCGTAAAATATTTGGCGCGCAGGTGGGGCGGCAGGTTGCGGAACGCGCGCTCGCGGTAGACGCCGCGCCGCGCGCGCTCGACGGCCGCGGTGCTGGCGTCGCTGGCGCGGATTTCGATGGGCGCTCGCCCGAGCCACCCGGCCTCGGCGAGCGCCATCGCGATGGTCAGTGGCTCCTCGCCCGTCGCGCAGGCCGCGCTCCAAATCTTCAAAGGCCCCGCGCCGGGCGCGGCGAACCAACGCGGCACGACCCACTCGACCAGCGCCCGCACCTGATCCATCTCGCGCCAGAAGTAAGTCTCGGGCACGGAGAGCGCGTCCATCACGTTCAGCCACTCGTCCTGCGCCGCCTCGTCGTACTTCAAGAGGTAGTAATAATCCAGCAGCGACGTGAACCCGCGCTCGACGACGAGCGGCGACAGCTTGTCCGTCAGGATGTCGCCCTTGCCGTTGTCGAAGAACATCCCCGTGCGCTCGTGTATCAGGTCGCGCAGGAGCCTGTCCGCCCCGCCGGTTAGCCCCAGACTGCCCGTTTGAAAACCCATTGTTCTATCGCGCGCGCAGACGCCCGACGGCCCCGCGGCCGCCGGCTCAAATCTTCCGCCCGCCCTTCATCATCCCGAGCGCGCCCGCGGCCGCGCGCGCGAGGTCCGTGTCGTCCGAGTTGACCAGCGGCGAGACCGCGCGGGCCGCCGCCTCACCGCCGATGCGCCCCAGCGCCTCGACGGCCGCGATGCGCACGTGATTCGATTTATCACCTCGCGCGAGGGCGGAGAGTGCCTCGGCGCTCTCGGCCACCTCCCGCCGGCCGAGCGAGCGCGCGGCGAAATAACGCACCCACGAATCTTCGTCCGCGAGCGCCTCCATCAAATGCGTCGAGACTTCCGGCCCCTCCGACTGCGCCATCGCGGCGGCCGCCGCGGCGCGCACCCTCGGCGTCCCGTGTCGCAGGGCGCCGGCGAGCGCGGGCGCGGCGCGCTCGTCTTCGAGGTACGGCAGGTGCTCGACGGCCGCGCGGCGCACGCGCTCGTCTTCGTCGCGGCACCGCTCAAGCAGAAGGTCTGCGCATTCCGCGTAGCCGAAGTAGCCCGCGATCTTGACCGCCGATTCACGCACGTTCGGGTCGGCGTCGCCGAGCAGCGGCAGCACCCGCGCCGGCATTTCGGGCGCGCCGAGCGAGTTGAGCGCGCCGACGACCGACTGCCTCACCGCCGCGCTCGGGTCTCCGACGAGGGCAAGCAGCGCATCGAAC
>DATMVI010000247.1:0-9817 GCA_035563275.1 Pyrinomonadaceae bacterium | reverse complement strand
TGCTCGCCGCGCTGGCCGGCGCGCTCGTCGCGCTCAGGCAAACGCAGAGCGGCGACGCCTCGGTCGCCGAGTCCGCCGCGCCGCGCGAGGTTACGGCCGCGGTCGAAGCCGCGACGGCCCGCGAAGATTCGACCCCGGAGCGCGCGGCGCCCGCGCGGCGCGAACAGGCCGAAGTCGGCGAGCCGCCGCGCGTCGCGCGGGCCGGCGCGGCGGCGCGCGACTCGAAGCGTTCGCGGCGGCGCCCGGCGCCCTTAAAGTCGCCGGCCGGGTCGCGCGTCGAGGTCGCGGCCGCGGCGCAGGCGCCGGGCGAGGCCGAGAGGCTTGAGGCTAAGGAACAACTCGTTTACGCCTTGCGGCTGACGAGCGTCAAGCTGGGTGAGGTGCGGCGGAAAGTCCACGGGGGCGGCGACGAGTCGCGGCCGGCCGCGGACGGGCGGGGCCGCACGCGTTGAACGGAGCTTTTATGAAATCATTCTTCCACTCGATCTCGAAGCTCGCGGCCGCCGGACTCGTCGCCGCGCTGGCGTGCGGGGCCGCGGCCGCGCAGACGGGCGCGCAGGCGGCCGGACGCCTCCGCCTCGACAACCTCGACCGGCTCGCGCCGAAGGCCGACGAGACCGTCAACGTCGACATCGACGGCGGCCTCATCACCTTCGGCTGCAAGATGCTCTCGGAGGATGACGAGGAGGAGAGGCAGGTCAAGGAGGTTTGCGCGGGGCTGAAGGGCGTCTACGTCCGCGGGTTCCAGTTCAAGGCCGAGGGGCAGTACGCCGACGCGGACGTGGCCGCGCTGCGCGAGCAGTTGCGCGGCCCCGGCTGGTCGAGGCTCGTGGACGTGGACACGCGCGGCAACGGGCTGGAGGGGGCCGAGGTCTACGCGGCCACGTCGGGCGGCCGCGTCGAGGGGCTGGCGCTCATCTTCTTCGACCCGCGCGAACTGACCGTCATCAACATCGTCGGCTCCATCGACCTCGACAAACTCCGCCGCCTCGAAGGCATCCTCAACATTCCCCGCATCCGCATCGAGCGCAGGAAGCGACCGGGCAGCGCGCCGGCCGCTAAACCATAGCGGGAAGAAAAAAGTTTAAGACGACAGCCTGAAGCCGGACGGCGAAGGGGGCGCCCCGAGCATCATCAACGACAAGGTGATGATGCTCGGGGCGCCCCCCCGCCGTCCGGCTTCCGTTCCGAACTCGAAACCCGAAACGTCTTCTCCTCAACCCGCCAGCGTCTCGACCGCGGCCGGCTCTGCGGCGGCGGCGGCCGGGGCGCGCTCCCACTCGTCGGCCGTCATGGCGAGGACGCGCGCGCCGGCGTAGCCGAGCGAGATGGTGAGCAGCACGTCGCACGCGAAGATGGCCCACACGAGGCCGGGGATGCGCCCGACGGGGAAGAGCACCGCGCCCGCCGCGAAGAGCAGCCCCGCCCACGCCGGTATCACTTTCTTGCGCGTCAGCGCCACGGCCAGAACGAGCAGCCCGATGGGGAAGAAGAGCCCCGGCAGAGGGCTGTTGACGATAGTCAGGTAGAGGCCCTCTAGCCGTTCGAGCGGCACCGCCCCGCTCAGGCGCTCGTTGATGTAGGCCGCCGTGACGATGCTCGCGCCCGACAGGCAGCCGGCCAGAGTCAGCGCGCCCCCGGCGTGGCCCGACCCGTCGGCACGCCCGCGCAGCAAATGGACGAGGCCGAGCGCGCCGACGGCGAAGAAGAAGAAGGAGAGCTTCATCGTCTGGTACCAAGCGTCGAGCAGCCCGAAGGCGAAGCGCGCCACGCTCGAAGTGAGCAGCAGGGCGGGGCCGGCGATCAGGCTCGCGCCGGCGGCCGCCCGGCGCAGGTTGGAGGCGGGGGTGTGGGGCATCGTTAAGTCATCCTTTCTCAGCCCTCGACGCCGAGCTGCTTCTTAAGGCTGGCGACCTGCGCCGTGGCCCTCTGTTCGAGGCTGCCGCGGAACAGTTCGACGAAGCTGTCGAGGCTGTAGCCGACGAGGAAGGCGTTAAAGACCGTCAACTGCGCGACGCCCGCGCCGAAGACGAGCCCGAAGAAGCCGACCAGCGCGAGGAAGACCTTCAGCAGGAACTGGCCGACGCGCGCGCTGGCGATCTTCGAGAAGTCGCCGACGGCGATGACGGGCGGCAGCCCCCCTTGCGCCTGCGCGCGTTTGACGCCGCCGACGCCGACGTGCGTCATCACGCCGGCCACGACCGCCCCCCAGCCGACGAGCATCGCGCCGAGGTGGCCCGGCCCGAGCGGCCACCCCTCGGCGGGCAGCCAGCACGCGGCCGCCACCGCGGCCGTGCAGCCGACGAGCGCCAGCGCGATCAGGGCGAGGCTCAGCAGCCGCGACCAGACCGAGGTCGAGTAGCGGTAGATGAGGCCGTTGGCCGCGTCCACCAGCCCGCCCTGTATCGCCTCGGGCGAGTAGGCGAGGTGGTTGAGGATGCGGACGCGGTCTTCGCGCTCGGGCAGCTCGTCCTCGAAGACGAGGTGGAAGGGGACGTAGTAGCCGGGCCGCGCGCCCGTCAGCCACTCGTTGAGCCGGGTCGGGATCGTCTCGTAGCCGACGTAGTAGACGAGGCGGCGGATCTGCGCGGCGAGCAGGTCGAGGTAGTGCAACTGCTCCTGCGCCGTGTACTCGCCCTCGGGGTTGGCGAGCAGCGGGTTGACCTCCATCTGCTCCCACGCGTTGCGGACGTGCCTGATCTCGTCGCTGCGGCCCGTGACCCCGGCCAGCAGCGCGGCCACGTCGGCCGCCGTCCGCCGGACGTAGGCCGCGTAAGCCCTGACGGTCGTCTTGCCCGTCCGCACCGAGTCGAGCGCGGCCAGAAGGTCTTGCGCCTCGGCGCGTATCTCGCGCAGGCGCGTGAGCTGCTCGCGGTACTCGTCGGCCGGGGACGAAGGCGGCGGCGACTCGGGCGGCGCGGCCCGCTCGACCGGCGGCGGCGAGGCCCCCGTCCCGCCCGAAATCGCCGAGCCGGTGGGGCCGAAAGGGGTGGAGCGCGTGGCGTTGCCGCCGCCGAAGCCGGAGGGCGGTGTGGCTGACATGGGGTCGGCGTCCTTTCTGCCGCGCCCGAGTGCGCGCGGGTGGGGGCCGCGGGGGCGTGCCGCGGGGAAGGGCCTTCGAGGCGGCCGCGGGTGGCGAGGTTGAAGGCGAGGGCCGCCGTCTCCGTCAATGCTCGCGGCGGGGCCGGCCCGCCCGCGGAGAGCAGTCAATCTATTACAGCGCCGATAAATGTCAAGAGGTTTTATGAGGCGGCGGAGGGCGTCGTTGTCGGGCGGGACAAGCCCGGCGTCGCCGGCGTGCGCGTCCCCTTCAGGGCCGCCGGCGGGGCGCGGAGATCACTGCGTCGGCCTCTCGGCCTTGCGCAGCTTCTCGCTGCTCTTCTTGATCTGCCCGCTCAGCTCGATGATCTCTTCGAGGTCGCGCCGCGCTTTGGGCAGCATCTGAACGTCGGCCACCTTCGCCTCTTTGAAGACGGGGTTACGCACGAACCCGTAGATCAACTCTCCCAGCGCCGAGAGCGACGACTTCAGTTGCCCGGCTTCGGCGGCGACCTCCACCGCGGCACGCTTAGGGCCGTCCTCCGGCTCGGGCAGCATCAGATTATCCTTGAGCCGCCCGGCCCTCTTCCTGATTTCGGAGGCCGACTTCGCGACGAAGGCGAGGTCGAGCGCGCCCCCGGCCGAGACGGCCTGCATCAGCTCGCTGTTAATGACCTGAAGGCGCAGGAAGTCGTCGCTCACCTGCGCGTAGATTTGCGGCGACGAGCGCTCGGCGCGCCGCCTCGACGCCCCCTCCAACATCCCGAGGTTAACTTGCAGCTCGCGGTCTTCGCGCGCGCGCGCCTCGCGGTCGCGAATCTCGCGGGCGCGCGAGCTCCGCCTGTCCTGCTGAGCCGTGACCACGTCCGCGAGGGCCGACGCGAGGACGGCCGCCGCCCCGACCTGTAGCAGCAGTTTAGCCGTGGGGCTCATGTCTCAGCTCCTTTCTGCCTGCCCGCCGGCTTGGACGCCCGACCCGCGCGCAGCTCGGGTTCACCCGCCCGGCTTCCCGGCCTCCACAGACACCTTATACACCAACTCGCGTCACAACTCTCTTCGATTTTTGATTAGGGCAAAGGCGAGATGTCGCCGGCCGCGGAAGGCCGCTCGCGCGCGGCGGGCGCGCCCGCCTGCGGTCGGGGGAACGGAGAGGGGAGGCGGCCGGCGGGGGGGCCGACGCCGGCGCGAGGCATTTGATTATCGCCTTGATACCCGCGTCGTTCGCTGCCGGGCGCGCGGGGAGGGCGGGGAGAATTTCGGCGGGCGGCGCGGGCCGCCGCTCAGGCCTTCACCCAAGTGATCTCGACCACGGGGCTGTGCGCGTCCTTGAGCGTGCGGAGTTGGATGGCGAAGCCGTTCTCGACCCGCCACACCTTCATGGTGGCGAACTCGTCGTCGTGCTCCTCGGTCGCGGCCCCGTGCCGCTCGGTCAGCTTCTTAAGCCACGCGTCGTAGACCTCGGCCCGCTTGCCGAAGGCGTAGACGCCGAGGGCGATCTGGCCGACGCCCGCGCCCTCCCTGAAGAAGACCGCGCCGCGCCCGCGCATCCCGTCGAAGGTGGCGTCCCACGCGAACTCGCGCTCCGAGTTCTTGAACCCGGCGGGGCGCGCGCCCGTCTTCTCGACGGCCTGCTTCGCCTGCTGAAAGCTCATGCCCCACGCGACGGCGGGGAAGTCGCGGACGAAGTCGGAAGGCAGAACCATCTCGGCCCCGCGGGCCGCGGGCCGCGCCGCGTCGTCCGCCCCCGGCGTCTGCGCGCCGGCGTCCGCGCGGAAAGTGAAGCAGGCCAGAAGCAGAAGAAAGCCGACCGTCCGCGTGCTGAACTTCATCTCGAAATTACTCCCTGAATTATTCCCGACCGAATCATTCCCGAATCGTTTCACCGCCGCCTCGCCTGCGCGAGGTGGAGCGCCGCGCCGAGGCCGGCCCCGAAGCACAGGCCGTAGAGGCCGCCCCACGTGAGCATCCCGGCGCGCCCGCCCAGAAGGTCGTTGAGCGCGGAGCCGAGGAAGTAGCCGGCCGTGTGCGACGCGAGCAGCGCGGCCGAAAGCAACGGGGCGCGGCGCACCGCGCCGAAACCCGCGGCGAGGACGACGCCCATCGACAAAGACCCGGCCAGCGCGCCCGCCCACTCGCCCGCCGCCCCGCGCAGGGCGAAGTACGCGCCGACCCACCCCACTGCATACGCGAAAAAAGCGAGGCCGAAGAGCAGAAAAAATTTCGGCCCGCGCCAACGCCCGCCGGCCAGAGGCGCGAGGGCCGCGCCGCCCGCGACGACGAACAGCGCCGTCCACGCGAGGTACGCGCCCCACAGCCCGAGCCGCGCGTACATCCAACGCTCGGCGAAGGCGACCGTCGCGAACACCAACAGACTCGCCGCGGCGAACCCGGCCGCGCCCCTCAACGCGGAGCGCCCGAGCGGCGGGGGCGAGTCGGCGCGGCCCGCCGGCTCGCGCGCGCCGTCCGATGCGGGGTGGTTCGTCGTCAGGGTCGGCCTCCCTTCGCGGCGTCGCCCGGCCACGCGGGGGCGGGGCGACCCTGCCAGAGCCACGCGATGTAGTCGGTCAGCGGCGGCTCGCCGCCGAGTTCGCGCAGCCGCGTGTTGACCTGCCCGCGGTGGTAGGTGGTGTGCAGGGCGACCTGTAGCAAAGTCTCGCCGAGGCTCGTCACCTCCGGCGGGCGGCCGAGCCGCCGCTCGACCATCGAGGCCCACGGCACGGGCAGCGGCCCCGACAGGCTTTCGCCGCCGAGGGAAGCCAGATGCGCCCGCGCCTCGGCGTAGTAGGCGCGGCCCCACTCCATGAGCGGGGCCGCGTCGTCGAACTCCGGGTAGGGCGCGCCGGCCTCTTCGCCGCGCCAAGCGCGCAGGAAGGCGCGCTGGACGAGGTGTAGGTGGCGCAGCAACTCGCGCAGCTTCGCGTCGGCCCGCGCGCCGTCGGAGCGGAGCACCGCGCCCCACACGGCGGCGTCGGCCCACTCCATGTGGCGGTAGAGGTCGGCGAGGGTGTCGGTGTCGGTCAAGGCGTTCCTCCGCGCCGCGGCTCACCACGGGTAGCTGTTGAGGGTCACGGGGCCTTCGGGCCATTCGCGCCCGTCGCACGGCAGCACCATCACGTTGAGCGAGCAGACGACGGGGCCTTCGTCCTGCTCGATCTCGACGGGGCCGCGGACGAGCTGCCAGCCGAGCCTTTCGTAGAAACGCAGGAGGGCGTCGCGGCAGAAGAGGAGGCCGAAGGCGACGCCCCACTCCTGCCGCATGAACTCGGCCGCGTGGCGCATCCCGCGCTGCGCGAGGCCGCGCCCCTGCGCCTCGGGCACGGTGACGACGCCGCCCACGCCGGCCACCGTGATGGGCTGGCGGTCGGCCGTCACCGTGTGCTTCAAAAGCCCGACGTGGCCGACCGGCCGCCCGCCCTCTTCGAGCACGAAGTGCAACTCCTTCGGCCGCCAGCGGTAGCGCAGGTCTTCAGACCCCCAGATGTTTTCGCCCCACTCGAAGAGCGTGCGCCACTCCTCCCCGGTCAGATTTTCAGAGAGCCGTATCTCGACAGACATCCGTCACCTGCCACGCCGCGCGGGAGATGGTAGAGCTGGCCTTGCGCGTCCGATGATAAAACATCTCTGACCCGCGACGAAACACCCGCGCCGCCCGCCGCCCGCCGTAACTTCCGCAAACCCGTCACTTCGCCGCCGGACGCGCGCGGCACGCGGGTTGAAAAGGATTAAGTACGTCGATTCGAGTTGCGGGGCGCGCGCCGCCCGCGGGCAGACGTGCGCCCCGCGCCGCGTTAAACCACCAACGCACTTCAGGGAGGAGAGCATGGCGAACCAACACAAAGACGACGCGAACCAGAACCAGCACACCAACAAGGCGATGGCCGCGGGCGCGGGCGCGAACGCGGGCGCGCACCAGCCGGACATGGAGAACATGAACTCGCCCGAGAACCTCGGCGGCGAACGGCCGAACCCGAGCAACACCCGCCCGGCGAAGCAGGAGACGGGCGAGCGCCTCGACCTCAAGTCCGACGACGACCGGAGCAGGCAGAGCGACCGCTAACGCGGCCCGCGGGCGTTAACCGGGGCCCGGCCGCGCGGGAGGGCGTCTCCGGCTGCGAGTCGTTCGCGATGAGTCACCGACTCGCAGCCTGAGACGCGCTCGCGCGCGGCCGGGCCCCTCTTTCTTTTTTAAGTTTGCCCTCCGCGCCCAAAGGCAATATATTCTGCCTGCACTCCGCGCCGACTTTAGCTCAACCCAGAAACGCATCGCTCAGGAGCCACCTATGAGGGTCAGCCTTCTCCCGCGCACGCTCTCCGCCGGCGTCTCGCTGCTCGCCGCCCTGTGCCTCTGCCTCGCCGACGCGCCGCGGGCCGCCGCGCGACAGGCCGCGGCCGCGCCCGCGCAGGCGCAGGGCCCGAACCCTTTGCGGCCGCTCACCTACCGCCTCATCGGGCCGTTCCGCGGCGGGCGCGTGGCGGCCGTGGCGGGCGTGCCCCGCCAGCCCTTCGTCTACTACTTCGGCGCGACCGGCGGCGGCGTCTGGAAGACCACCGACGGCGGCATCAACTGGGAGCCGCTCGGCGACGGAACCTTCAAGACCGGCTCGGTCGGCGCGGTCGCCGTCGCCGAGTCCGACCCCAACGTCCTCTACGTCGGCATGGGCGAGCAGACTTTGCGCGGCAACGTCTCGCACGGCGACGGCATGTACAAGTCCACCGACGCCGGCCGGACGTGGAAGAAGGCGGGGCTCGAAGACACGCGCCACGTCTCGCGCGTGCGCGTCCACCCCCGCGACGCCGACCTCGTCTACGTCGCCGCCATCGGCCACGCCTTCGGCCCCAACGAGCAGCGCGGCGTCTTCCGGTCGAAGGACGGCGGCCGGACGTGGGAGCGCATCCTCTACCGGGGCCCGCGGGCCGGCGCCATCGACCTGACCTTCGACCCGACCAACCCGAGCATCCTCTACGCCTCCCTGTGGGATGTCATCCGCCGCCCGTGGTCGATGGAGTCGGGCGGCCCCGCCAGCGGGCTTTTCAAATCGACGGACGGCGGCGACACGTGGGCGGAAATCACCCGCAACCCCGGCCTGCCCCGCGGCCTCGTCGGCAAGATCGGCGTCACCGTCTCGCCCGCCAACCCCGACCGCGTGTGGGCCATCGTCGAGGCCGAGGACGGCGGCGTCTTCCGCTCCGACAACGCCGGGCGGACGTGGGCGAAGGTCAACGAGTCGCGCAACCTCCGGCAGCGCGCGTGGTACTACACGCGCATCAACGCCGACCCCGCCAACCCCGAGACCGTCTACGTCCTCAACGTCGGCTTCCACAAGTCGAACGACGGCGGCCGCACCTTCACCCAAGTCCCCACGCCGCACTCGGACAACCACGACCTCTGGATCGCGCCCGAAGACCCGGCCCGCATGATCGAGGGCAACGACGGCGGGGCGAACGTCTCCTTCAACGGCGGCCGCTCGTGGACGGAGCAGGATCAGCCGACCGCGCAGTTCTACCGCGTCACCGCCGACGAGGATTTCCCCTACCACGTCTACGGCGCGCAGCAGGACAACTCGACGGTTAAGATCGCCTCGCGGACGAGCGAGTTCGGCATCACCGAGTCGGACTGGCACGACGTGGGCGGCGGCGAGTCGGGCTGGATCGCGCCGCACCCGCGCGACTCCGACGTGGTCTTCGCCGGCTCATACGGCGGCTACCTGACGCGCTACGACCACCGCACCCGGCAACTGCGCGCCGTCAACGTCTGGCCCGAGAACCCGATGGGCCACGGGGCCGAGGGGATGAAGTACCGCTTCCAGTGGAACTACCCGATCCTGTTCTCGCCGCACGACCCGTCCGACTCCGGCACGCTCTACGCGGCCGGCGACCGCCTCTTCCGCTCCACCGACGAGGGCCAGTCGTGGGAGGCCATCTCGCCAGACCTGACGCGCAACGACAAGTCGAAGCAGGGGCCTTCGGGCGGCCCCATCACGAAGGACAACACGAGCGTCGAGTATTACAACACGATCTTCACCGTCATCGAGTCGCCGGCGCAGCGCGGCGTCATCTGGGCCGGCACGGACGACGGCCTCGTCCACGTCACGCGCGACGCGGGCAAGACGTGGGCCAACGTCACGCCGCCCGGCATCCCCGAGTGGATTCAGATCAACTCCGTCGAGGCGTCGCCGCACGAGGCGGGCGCGGCCTACGTCGCCGCGACCATGTACAAGCACGACGACTTCCGGCCTTACCTTTACAAGACCGCGGACTTCGGCCGGACGTGGACGAAGATCGACTCCGGCATCCCCGACGGCTCCTTCACGCGCGTCGTGCGCTGCGACCCGCACCGGCGCGGCCTGCTCTACGCCGGCACCGAGACCGGCCTGTTCGTCTCCTTCGATGACGGCGCGCGCTGGCAGCCCCTGCAACTCAACCTCCCGCACGTGCCGATCACCGACCTCGCCGTCCACAGGCGCGACCGCGACCTGATCGTCGCCACGCAGGGGCGCTCCTTCTGGATTCTCGACGACCTGCCCGTGCTCCATCAGTTGACCGACGAGCAGCGCGCGGGCCGGGGCGAGACCGCGCTGCTCAAGCCCGAAGACGTTTACCGCACGCCGGGCGGGGGCGGCGTGCCGCTGCCGCCGACGGCGACCATCGGCGCGAACCCGCCCGCGGGCGTCGTCGTCTACTACCACCTGAAGTCGCGGCCGGCCTCGGAGGTGACGCTCGAATTCATCGACCCGGCCGGCAAGACCGTCCGCACCTTCAAGTCGGCCGCCCCGCCGCG